>NZ_JBHRZX010000018.1:0-71433 GCF_042649785.1 Streptococcus alactolyticus
GATTAACAACTATCCAAAGAAACTATTCAATTATAAATCTCCTAAAGAGTTTTTACAGGCTGGCTAATTTGAACTTGAAATTTGGCAAAAACCGAACGATCTATTAATTGACAGGAAAAGATTCTTCCCATACTCTATACCTAATGAGAAGGAAGGCTTTTTAATGGCTTTTACAGTAAAACCAATAAAGCTTAATAAGAGCAAAACAATTCTAAATTGTTAATAACTGAACTATCTAACCCTTTCAAGGAAAAATGTAACTTACATATGATGGATGATTTTGAAGGTGCAACAATCCTAAATCACGAATAGTTAACCTTTGAAAAATATAACAAAAACCTCCTCCTGAAGTACCAAAAATTCAAAAGGAGGTTTCTTTTCTTAGTCTACTTAAAAAGTTTCACATAATCGCTTTTTATTGAAAATAAATTTGTAACAGCTACACGTCTTTGATTACCATCAATAAAATATAAAACAATACAACCTCTTTTTAAAGTGATGTCCCTCCTTTTGTTATTGGAATCTATTATCTTTCCAAATTTCTCATCTACATCAAAACTAGCTTCAGGAAACATTTTCAATATAGATATATTATCTCGAATTTCTTTAATTTTTTTTCTTTGCAGTAATCGGAGCAGAAAGCATTCTAGCTATATAGTCATATATTTCATCTAGTTTTGTAATCATATTACTTTGGAAAACAATCTCATAAACCGTATCGTTCATTTAAATCTTCCTCAGTATAATATTTTCCAGTTTTATATTCTGCTATACTTTCATTTACCTCTGTCTGAAGTTGTCTAAACAATCTTTCTTTTTCAAGCTCTTCTTCACTCATCAGGTTAATTTTTCCGGTAATAGCCACTTGCTTAACAAATAAATCAAGTGCCTTCGACAAAGTAGTTCCCTGTTTTTTCGAATTAATCTTTGCCCGCTCTAACAATTCCTTATTAGTCAAAAACTTAAAATCTCGATTTCTTTAAAAACTCATAGAGTTCTTGCCCCCCCCCCGATATTTTTCAGCTTTTTCTTCATATAAAGCGATGTCTCGGAGGCTTCATCAATAATCTCATATCCAAATTTCCTATACAAGTTCTGTGCAGCAGTGTTATGCTTTCTGACTTCAAGTTTTACATACGCCATCCCTTTTTGAATTGCATAGTCTTCAAATTCCGATAGCAAAGAAGATGCCAGCTTCTTACCTTGATATTCCTTTGCAACCGCAAGCATCGAAAGATACGCAGTTTGAGAAGTCATATCATTAAAATATCCAGCGATAATTGAAACAGGTTTTCCCATATCATAATGGCACCAAACCCTACCATGAATGCACAACTTTTTCGCATACTGTGCCATATTTACATCTCGCTCGGATAACGATGGAACCAGCATCATTTCTAAACGTTCTACTGCTTCTTCAACAGCATTATTATCAGAAACCACTCTCAATTGAATACCATTCATATAATCAAAGAACAGTGGTGTTCCTCCCGTATGAATAAACAATACCTTTTTCCCAGTGATGCACTTTCGATTTAGATAATCCTGCATTCCCCAGAATGCTTTTCCGGTATATGTAGGATCTAATGGCATTCCATTGCATGTAAGCTGCTGGTGAATTGTCTTCTCTATCTGCCGATTATATGTCCCATATCCATCGCACAGATAAGCATCCTCTACATTGATTTTATAGTTTTCAATTTTTTGAATTCTATCACTGAAACATTCTAACGATTTGCGGAGCACCTCTATTTCCTGTGCTGCAGATCTGGCAACTGAAATTCCAATAATTTTCTCTGTGCCATTATTGATTGCTTTTCCAGCCAGAAGTCCCCCCTGTGTCATTCCTGTTCCTGTTGCAAGAAAGATGTAATCGTACTGACCTTTAATTTCCTCGTACAATTTTGCATACGCAAGCATAGGTGTATGCTCATTACCTTTTCCTGTTGAATCACCATAAATATAATACGGTTTTAATCCTTCTTTGCGTATGTCATTTAGTACACTTTCAACAGTTTCCTTTACATTTGTTTTCCTGCAATAATGAAATTTAGCATCACAGGATAGCACCATCTTGCTGTTATAGGTATCAATTCTTGTTCCGTCTTCATCTGCCGGAGAAATAATATGGCAAGGGATTTTAAACTGATAGCAAAGATTCGCTAGTGCTCTGCTCAAATTTGACCGGGCATTCCCGTATCCCACAATACAATCTTTGCCCTGTTTTTTCATATCGTTTATGAATTCCAAGGCGATTCTTACCTTATTCCCACCAAACGAAAATGGAAGCAAATCATCTCTTTTTACATAGATACTATTCTTTTCATCTGGAACTTGAATGACAGGCGTTTTTATCTGCATCAGTCCAAAATCATCTTGCATCTCTATTCTCCTTTATCAGATTTCTGTTATATAAATTTCCTTATACCCAGTGATGCCTGTCTTAGCCGAAATCACGCTCTTATCAACTTTTTTGCCCTTAACCCAATCTACTATTGCCTTTGGCAAATTGCAACCACCCATATGTGAGAATGGATAGCCCCCACCAAAACGTGCATTCATTTCCAGCACATAAGGCACACCATCTACTAAAAACACATCGCAATCCATATTGGCAATGTGCTTTGTAGCCTTTCCAAGTCGAAGGAGCGTGTCTTTGATAATTGGTTCATCAACCAATTGTGCGATATCAGTTTCACCAGATCTCATAGCAAGCTTTTTTCGAACGATTACATTCTGTGTTTCACCATAAAGATCATTGATAATGTCCGCACCATATTCCTGCCCCTTTAGACATTCCTGGTAGATAACTTTTTCCTCAGTCACTGCTGACTCATATTTCAGATACGAGTTTGCGATATCTTCATTTGCTTTTTTAGTCAAATAACGCAAATCCTCTTCATCGTAAGCAATTGCAACCGAAATCGAACCGCAGCCATATCGAGGTTTTACTATAACCGGGTAGTTTAACACACCAGCTGCAATCTTATCTATAACCTCTTGCATGTTCAAGAAAGATAGAGGTGCATGGAAAGCGTTATCCCGCAAGAAATTATAGGTTTTCCATTTGTCATTGCATACTTCTACAATCTCTGGATCTGACACAATTACTTTTGTACCAATTTCTTCAAATTCCTTTTTATGCCTTGCCAGCATAAGAAGATCAATGTCAAACAACGAAATCACAATATTGATCTCATTTTTCCGACAATAGTCCAGTAAGAAAGGAATATAATTTTCATCATAAATCAGCGGAGAAATAACCTTTTCATCCGCATACTTAAACGCAATCGACTTGTCATCCGAATTGCACACATATACTTTTCCGTCGTTCCCAAGCACTTCTTTAAAATACTTTACCATATAGGCTCTTCTGCCTACAGATGTCAACATCACATTCATCTATACTCACCCCAAAATCACATCACAAATTCTATCAACATCTTCCAGAGACAAATCTGCATATAACGGAAGCGTCAAAACACGAAGCGCCATGTGCTGGGCAATAGGTGTCTTCTCGGTTCCTGCAGTCGGGCAATTGCGATAACACTCGAAACTATTTGTCAAAGGATAGAAATACTTTCGCGCACCAATACCAACCTCGGCCAATTTTTCAAAGACTTCATTTCGAGTGTACTTATATCCATCAAATACAACCGGGAAGTACGCGTAGTTGCTTTCAACATCTTTCTGAATTGCGGACAATTTAATTCCATCTACCCCTTCAAGACGGCTTCTATAGTGTTCTACAACATTCTTTCTCTTGGTGATTTCCTCACTTAAATGTTTCAAATTACAAATTCCCATTGCTGCCTGGAACTCATTCATCTTTGCATTGCCACCAACAAACTGTACCGACTCCGGACCGTGGATGCCAAAATTCTTCATATCATTCAAGAGTTGAACCCATGCATCGTTCTTGAAGCAGACACAACCTCCCTCAATAGTATTAAATACCTTTGTAGCATGGAAACTAAACATAGAAGCATCTCCAAAGCAAGCCGAAGATACGCCTTTATACTTTACTGCAAAAGCATGTGCTGCATCATAGATAACCTTCAATCCATACTTTTTAGCAATACGATCAATTTCCTCTACATCACACACGTTGCCATAAACATGTACCGGAACGATTGCCACTGTGTTATCCGTAATCAGATTTTCAAGTTTCTGTGTATCAATCGTGTAATCATCTTCTTTAATATCACAGAAAACTGGAACCAATCCATTTCTAACAATCGCATGTGTCGTGGAAGCAAAAGTAAATGGAGTGGTAATAACCTCGCCACCCTTCGGCAGATTTAATGCAGCAATCGCGTTCTCCAGAGCGAGATGTCCATTGGTGTATAAAGCAACATGAGGAATTCCAAGATAGTTTTCCAGTTCTTTCTGCAGTTCCTTATGCTTCACGCCCATATTAGTAAGCCAATGGCTATCCCAAATATCTTTTATCTCCTCGCAATATTCTTCAAAAGAAGGCATAGACGATCTTGTAACCAGTATGTTGTTCATAATTTTTCTCCTTCCGTTTGTTTAATTACTTCTTATTTAATACACTTTTAACCATGTTCCATAGATATTCAAAAGATTCGACCTTAAAGATAGCCGATAAGCCGATATAAATTGCAGCACCAACCAATATTTGAATAGCCAGTGTTACAATATCTGGCAACATCAACAACCGTATTAGTGAAATTGCAACTCCCATGATGAGTGCTAAAAAAATTCCCGGAAAAATATCTACCATTTGTTCTTTAAAACTATAACCCAAGAGTGTTTTATTAGGCCATGAATTAATAATCATACTTGTCACAGTACTTACGAGCAAGCTATATGCCATCACCATAACGCCAAAATGCATTGTTGAAAGGAGTAGTATCATACCAATCGCTTTCTTGGCAATTTCCAATTTCAGGAAATAGTCGCTTCTTCCCATTGCATTGATTGCATTTAAGTTAGCTGTATGAATTGGCCAGAACATATATGTAATGCAAAAGATCTGTAGATAAGGTACACAAGGCAACCACTTCTCTGTTAAAAGCAGGCGCACAATAGGTGTTGCGCAAAATGCCAATCCCATCATAAGAGGTGCCATGATATATGTACTTGTTTTTATAGCTCTCCTTGTCATATTCTTCACACGCTCTCGGTCATCTTGTGCACTTGAAAGAGTCGGTAAAAGAACACTGTCAATCGAATTATTTATATTGGTAACTATAAGTTTAGGGAATTTATCTCCCTGATTGTAATATGCCAAGTCTGCGGAGGAATAGAACTTTCCAATTATCAAGTTTCTAAGGTTGTTATATACAGTATCTAACAAAGACGAAACCAAAAGTTTCCATCCAAAAGAAAAAAGCCCTTTAAGACGATTCCACGAAAACATTTTCTTTGGACGCCATTTCACTGTAATCCAAAGTATCAAAGTATCAATTGCTGTGTTAGACAACTGTTGAGCAACTATTGCCCAAACACCAAAGCCTGCATATGCAAGTCCTATACCGAGAAAGGCTGAAAAAATCGTTCCTCCTAATGTTGCAAAGAAAAATCGTTTAAAGAGCATATTTCGTGCCACATAGGATTGCTGAATTCCTTTAACACCGGAAATCACTATAGTCAAGCTGATTACCCTAATAATGGGAATCAATGAACTGTCACCATAAAATCCTGCAATTATCGGTGCTGCTAGGAACATTCCTATGTAGAGGACAATACACACAAAAAAGTTGAAATAAAACACTGAAGAAAAATCCAAATCATCGGCATCTTTTTTTTGGATCAGTGCAGTGCCTAAACCACTATCAACAAATACTTGCAAGATTGTTGTGAAAACAGTTACAAGAGCTATCGTTCCATAATCCTCGGGTGCAAGGAGACGTGCAAGAACAATTGATACTATAAATGTTACCAATTGTGCACCACAGCGTTCTGCAAAACGCCAAATAAAATTTTTTATTGTTTTATTGCTCATATTATTCAATCGACATTCCTCTCTGTAGTATTAAACTTTCTTAATATTAGATTAGAGCTTACTTCGTCAATCGAATTTATGTTTTTTCTTTTTATAAATTTGAAAGATTTTCAATCCAAATGCTTTGTAAATCAATAGTTTCAAATAACTTCTAAATAAAATTTTTTTGTCTCTAATTTCAAACTCATTTAGAATTTTTCTATTAGCGTCAAATTTTTCATCTTCATCAAATATTGCAGTGAATTCCACACTAGAATCTATTTCTTGATTTACATAATCAAAATTTAAAGAAGTCATTTTACCAGAATGTTCTGTGATATTTGGACAATACAATCCAGTACCATCATACCCCCAATTTCGCACCTTACTAATAGTTGGTGCAATCATACACACATTCTTTTTTAATGGCATATATGTTCCTATGCCAACATCGCTTGCAGTTTCTAATAATTGATGTTCAAAAATTCCTTCACATATAAATTCTTCAAACCTTACATCCAATAGCTTTTTATACCTTTTTTCTTTCACAAATTGGCTAAAATTATTTTTTATAAATTGATTTTCTAAATCATTTTTCACCCTATTATATCTATCAAAATAAAAAGCTGTTCCCCACATATAACACATACAATTCAGTTTGAATACATTACAATTATTTTTTACATCCCATTTTAAAGGATAACTAAATCCCATTATGCCTAACACTCTATTATCATCTTTATAATGCCATAATGCTTTGTTTATATACTCTAAAAAATTTGGTGAAAATTCAGCATCATCATCAGTTCTAATAAAATATGGAAATTTAGTTTCAACGGAATCTCTTAGAGCAGCCATGTTTTTTACAGATCCAAAATTCACGTTCCTTTTACATACGTTAAATGAAGCAAACTGACTAAAATCGTTGCTTTTTAGATATTCGCAAATTTTAATATATCCATCTCTATATTTTTCGTCAGGCGGATAATCAAGCCCAATATAGACATCTGTATATTTAGCCCAAGTATTCTTCTTTAAACTTTCTATGCACCGCATAAAGTGTTGGTCTCTACAAAGCGTTGGTATTAACATCGGTGCATAAACTTTTTCCTCCATATATAAACTCTCCCTTGTATAACTCATTTTTCTAAAAATTTTGAAATTGTAAAGTCTGTACTCGTCGATGGACTATCATGTCTTCTAAAGTGCTCTTCTCCTTTTGGATTTTGAGTGAACATAACATCACTCTTATTCACCTTACTCATATATTCATCATATGATTTGAGCACATAATGATTTATTTGAATCGGAAAGACATCTCTATCAGCTGGATTATACCAGTCTCTTGGACAAATTTTTCCACAGCAGTTTACTGGAGGCATATTAAACGCCCCTCTTTTTGTCCATAACATATGGTGTAAAATTGGTTGTTTATCCGAAATTTCAAATTCAGTATTAATAAAGCACTTTCCTATGTCATCATATTTATACCAACAGGAAGTAAAGTCTTTTGTCACTGGTCTTTTTGTATCCCTATGAATAAGACCATTTGATCCAAACATCTTCCAATATATTAAAATAGACTGCTCATAAGCATGCTCTTTGAAATATTCTTTTACACTTTTATTTTCAATCGGTACAATAAATTCATCAATATCAATAAACCCCAGCCAACTAGTTTCATTTCTGAATCGATTAAAACAATCATGATAGGCTTCCATTTGGGCTTGACTTTTCGGCCAATCAATTAAATCAATATATCTTTCCTCCAAGTATGGCTTAATGACCGTCAGATAATTATCCGTCGAGTTATTATTATAAAGATAAATATGATCTACTCCAGCCTTTTTATGGTACTCTATCCATTCTTTCAAATAGAAAGCTTCATCTTTAAAAATACCACAAATTGAAACATAATATTTTTTGTCATCGCTCGCTTTTTTACGAAAAATAGTCTTCAACACTTTATATCCAATGCATTGCATAACTGTTATGCAATATTTTATCTTATATACAAAATTTTCATTTCTTGGTTTATCAAAAATAAAATATTTATCTTCTGTTATCAGCATTATTCATCCTCATATAACGAAAGCACATATGCCACATATTCTGCAAATGATTCGTCTATCTCTTCAATTTTATAATTCCTAGTAAGGCCTACCTTTATAGCCTCTGCAAACTGCTTACTATCAGCCGTTTCTGTTAAAAATCCATTATTTGAATCTATAATGTCCACAATTCCACCTGAATTTTTTGCCCCTATAACAGGAGTACCAAACAGCAACGCTTCTAAAATAGTTGATGGCAACGTATCAAATCGCGAACACATTAAGTATATATCAGCAAGAGAATATACCCCAGACAATTGCTCGGCATTAAGTGAACCAAGAAAAATAAAATTGGATGGATTTCCGTTTTTCTCAATTGCCTCATCGTAGTAATTTTCCTTCTTTCCAGCCCAAATAAATTCACATTCCGGTATTAATGCTGCAGTCTGAAGGAAAATGTCGAATCCCTTTCTCTCCGTTGTGTTGCCTACGCCTGCTATCACTTTTTTGCCACAGTCTAAAACGGGATACGCTTCTGCAATCTTCTCTCTTTGTCTTTTTATCTCTTCCGATGAGGGCTTTTTCAAATACGTCCCTTGCGGCTTTATAGATATCTTCTGACTGTCACAAACTTTACAGAGACTTAAAATCTGATTTTTTGCAATTGAAGTTGAAAACAAAATTTTATCAGAGTACACCAGCATATCTCTTGTTGCATCTTCCAAATGAAGCATCTTAATAACTTGCTCTAATTCATGAATCATAGATACCACTTTAAAACCACATTTTTTTGTAATTTCCACTAGATCTCCATTTGAAGCTGTAATGATTAATGCTTTTCTATAGCCTTTTTTATAAAGATTACGGCATATTACCTCATATGATTTTGTGTTCAGTGCAATCTGAAGGGGTGCAACTTTATTATATTTTTCATTCATCACGCCAAATTGCCTTGAGACAATATAGACATCTACTCCCTGATGCTTAAGTTCCTCAGCAATATGCAATGCTAAAATACTTGCACCTAATTCTTGTGATTCATGAATAACAAGGAGCATTCCAGATTGCTTAACCTTTTTGTTCACGTTAAGATATTTAAAGTCCCCTGGGTTCTGAAATATCCGCTTAATTTTGGTCAGTTGTTTTTTGTATTTATACTTCATTCCCAATCATCTCCTTCCTATCACAAATCTATACTTTTCAGTGATACATAAATAGAGAGTAAACATTGCCACCATCTTAAGCAAATCATTGTAATAATAGACATTAAGTAATGCTATCAATGCAGTTCCCAATAGTTTGCATGCTGTTTTTCTTTTATCAAAATATCTCGTAATCCATATTGTAAATATTAAAGAAAGAGCCAGACCCAAAATTCCAAAGTTTGAAACAAACTCTGGATAATAAGAAGCTGGCATATGATATGTCACATTGCTTAATGAAGATGACCCCAATACTCCACGCATATAATAATCAATGTATGGTCTCGGCTTACTTGTCCATATTGCTCTTGGGATAAAGAAAAACAAACTATATAACATCGATTGTCCCGGATAATCCAAAATATGAATCTTTTCAGGATGAAGCGTTGCATATATAGAGAATCTGACATGCATTGAGCGGAAAATATACTCCTGCATCTCGTAATACCAATCACTGTTATAACTAATTTTATCTGTTATGTACATATATGCATAAAAATAAACCGCAACCATACCAAATAAAAATACATATTTTGGAGCAATCTTTTTTAGTGAACCTTCCTTAAGAAGATCAATCAAAAAGAACACCCCAATCATTATCATCAGATATGTTCGTTTTCCATTTACCACTGTAAAAAAAACTATTAAGATTATCCTAAAAACAACTCCACCAATTTTATTTTTAGAATCAAAAAACTTCAAGGCGATTATCGCACCAACAAGTAACTCAAATAATGGCCAAATAACACGCTCCGAGTATCTAGCAATTGAATCTGATACCTGAATATGAACATTTCGGAATGTCAAATAGTACATTGGATTAGGTGCAACTATAACAGAAAACACACTTGCCGCAACAATAATGTAACATATTCCTACAACTATCTTACGATATTTGAAATCTTGAATAAACAGCAGAAACTCTTGTATATCGTTAGTTCTTGTTACGCTTCGATCTAATCTCTTGATTCTTCTTAATTCATATGTAAACATCAACTGAGCCAGAAGAACAAATAAGCAGTATATTAGTAATGTAGTTTGATCCTCCATAGCTCGAACAAAATTCATATATACATCCCTTGGTATATCTGGGATGCCAAAATACATCTCTAGAAAAAGTGGAACTACCATAACTAAGTCAAAAACAGCTATAACCGGATATATACTATGAAATCTTTTGTACTTTTTAATCATTAATATGAGATTAATGAACGAATATGCTACAATAAAGCCTTCTAATGCAACCATAATCATTCACCAACCTTTCCCTTAAAGCCGTCATATATTCCTCTACAGATGCACCTGCTTTTATTTAACTTGTCTTCTTCATAAAAAATTACAATGCCAATCATTTTAATTTCTTGCAATAGTCCTTTTACAACCAGCAGCGTACTTCTTCTTTTCTTGGCAGTATAAATAATATTTCTAGCTATATAATATTTGCGAAACGCTGAGTGATTTTTCACAAGAACTCTCCAAAAGAGAAAACGATGATATTCGATTCGTCCTAATTCGTGCAGAAGTATAACGCTCTGAATGCACAAAATTTTATATCCACTTTGTCTTAATCGATAACAAATATCAAAATCGACACCATCAATAAACATATTCTCATCAAAGCCACCAATGTTATTCCATGCTTCAATATTTAAAAGTGATCCAGACGTAATACATTCATCAATCTCTGTACAGCCTTCCTTGGCTTTTATTTCTTCGCCTTTATTTCTATCGTAAATAACCGGACATAGCATTCCAACATTCTGATATGCCGTGTAATTTTCAAACTCATCTATGATATTTGATGGAGAAACTGAATCTTGATCTAATGTGAGAATCCACTCATATCCATCCTTCTGCGCAGCAATTGTAAGCTGATTAAGTGCTTTTGCAATTCCTTGATTCTCTAAATTGAGAATTACAGAAAACTGCGAAGAATTAAATCCATTCAACATTTCAAGCACTTCACTAATATTCTTTGACCCGTTATCCACCAGATACACATGAGTACACTGAACAATAACAGAATCTATGTTCTCTTTTAATCTTTTTATGTCTGGGTTGAAAAGGACAATGCCCGCTGATATGTCCATGTGTAATATATCCTCCATTGAATTGATACGGTATTTTATCTATTTCTGATAATAACTATGTCTAAATCATAATAAAACGTCATAAAACTATTCCACTCAGTGAATACTTCTCCATAGTTTTATCCCATCTTTAGTTCCATGCATAAGTTGTTTTATATAATCCGTCTTATTATCAAACAAGAGAAGTACCTTTCCCCATTTCACACAGTATCGAGCTACCTCCTTTAGCGACTTATACTCCAGTGCCAACCAAACTATTGCTCTAGCTTGCATGTAATACCGCCACGGTGAAGCCACACCATATTTTACTTTAAATCCACCAAGATTAAACATGCGAGTTTCACCTGGCAAATGATTAATTCGGGCATCCGCAAGTTCTACTACGCGATACCCATATCTATGCATTTTATAGCAATAATCTATATCCAAACCGTCTACAAAAAGTTCCTCTTTAAACCCATTAGCAGTTTCAAACACGCTGATATTATAAAAGCATCCAGATGTCATCGCCCAAGACACATCTCTTTGTCCCTCAAATTTACTCTCAAGGTTTCTATCATGAAGATGTACTGGCGCAAGGACACCTATTTTACTGCAGTTATTCTTTTGGATATAATCTTTATATACTTTCACAACATTAGTATTGAAGGTACTATCGGCATCCATAATAAGAGCCCATTCAAAGCCTTCATCTGCCGCCAGTTTCATTCCATGGTTTAATGCTTTGCATAAACCAATGTTTTTATGGAAATGGATGTACTCCGCTTTTTCTTTGACATGCCCACTACGCTTCGATAAAACATCATTTACAATTGCTTCTCTGCTTTCAACTGAGTTGTCTAAAATATATTCTTTATCAACGCTGTCATAATAATCCAGAATATTTTCTATTTCTTTGTTATTAGGCTCATATAGAACCACTATTGAACATATCTTCATCGATTATTCCTTATTCTTAAAATTTAAAAGTATCTTTCAGTCCCAGCCACTTCTGGTCCTTATCGCTCAAGTTCAATGCAGTACCATCTTTCAGCGTGTAGCCTTCAGCACTTGCGCTGCCCTTATACTCGCCCTTCAGTTCCGGCCACTCAATGCCGATCTCCGGGTCGTTCCAAGCCATGCCACCCTCATCATTCGGATGCCAGAAGTCGTTGACCTTATAGCAGAACTCTGCCTCATCGCTCAGAACCAGGAAACCGTGCGCAAATCCCTCTGGAATGAGGAACTGCTTCTTGTACCCCCCCCCGTTCATTCAGCGCACTTTCGTACTTTTTGCTGTACATTTGCGCCATCACCTTTGTGTTATACATCTTCAAAATATCCTGATATGCTCGCTCTGTCAGTTTTCCATTTTCACCCTGGCATTCTTCAATAGCTTTTACGAAATCTTCCACTTTCGTACATACAAAACCATTCTCACCGTTGTGGATGACATCGCGATTACCGATCACATTACTTACCACGCATATTTTCTTCATATACATAGATTCCAGCAATGATATCGGTAAACCTTCCCATCTACTGGGAAGGAGAAAAACATCTGCATTGACCGCATATCTAATCGCAGTGCTTCGATCAGCCCATCCTGTGATTTCGATATTCTTGCTCGTAAGTTGTTCTCGAAGCTCTCCATCACCAATCCAGACAAATTTCACATCTGGAAGTGATTCGGCTATCTCATTAAACAGTGTGGGATTTTTCTGATAACAGATTCTACCCAGTGTGTAAACTGTAAATGGGTGTTCTACTTTTTCTGTTTTATCAATAATTTCCTGAAGTTCCGCCATGTTGATGCCATTATTTACATAAGTAGCACGCCTAGTTAGTTTCAAAGATTCTTGATGCTCACCCACGCTGCAACTGATGGTCGTACAATTTCGTTTTGCACACACCGATTCAATCACCTTAAACATTCTACGCTTCATCGGCTTATAATTTTCCATCAGAAAACTATAACCGTGTGGGGTATAGAACATTGGGATTTTTCCATTGAACGCAACCCGACCAATTGCACCAGCTTTACTACTATGTAGATGGATTACATCAGGCTTGATTTTTGCCGCTATTTTTTTAACTTCAAAAAATGCGGCGATATCTTTCGCCGGATCAATTGCCCGTCCAAAGTTTTTGACTTCAATCAAATGAATCCTTTTATCAAAATAATCTTTATAGTTCTGTGGTGTCTGTTTCCGCACTGCATAAGCAATGTACATGTCATAGGAATTGACAAGCTCATTGGCAAGGTCAACTATGTAAGTAAAAACGCCTCCGCCCATAGCTTCGACTATGTACAGTATTTTCTTTTTCTCCGCCATAGGTTTCTTCCTCCACTGGTCCCTCAAATTTTTATCTATGCACACATCCGCTCATCGCAGATAGTATTTCTTTTTCCTCTTACCGCTCACTCGGCTAAGTGTTTTCTTATACTGTCGTATCCAATTACCCCAGCAATCATATTTCCCTTGTTTTCTACTCCATAAAACATCCGTTGAGTACACTCGTCTCTATTCCTCTATAACCGAAGTGTTGATTTATACGGTCGAACCCCGTATACCCTGCAATGACGTTTTTTCTAAGTGTTGGATTGTTGAATCGAACCTTGTCGGTGCATGAGTTTTGTTAAAACTGTATATATCATCCAGTCCAATTCTCACCATTTATTGTTCGTTATGAACAAATCATTCACTTTAACCACTCAAAACATGTAATTATCATCACCATTCATGCTCTACTCAACAGCTGTTTTATGAAGTAGAAATCATCTGTTTTTCTCCATTTTTCATGACTCAACAAACCGTTATGATGTAGGTGTCATTAGCGGGTCAGATAGTGTACTCAACAGCAGTTTCAGACGTTAATGATAAACTCATGGATTTTTGATGTATTTATCATCAAAAAGGTCATTTCAGCGGTTTTCATATCCATTACTCGTCGATGTGTTCTACATTTGGTTTTCTTTCAGGCTTTTTTCGTCAATATGTACCATAATCGCCCGTTTTACTCCCATATTTCAGTGCATTATGCAACATCATAGCACTGTGTTGAGTGTGCAAAACGGGTTCTTTTTGACGATGCTACGTCAATACGGTTTGTTGAGTAGACATTTGTTGGTGCTGCAATAACCACAAAATCTGCATTTGTATATGCCTCTTTTGGATCTATCGTAGCTGTTAAGTTTAATTCCTTTTCAGCCAAATATTTCTCAATGTAATCATCTTGAATTGGTGATTTTCTGTTATTAATTAAATCCACTTTTTCAGAAATAATGTCTACTGCATAAACTTTATGATTTTATGATAATAAAGTTGCAATACTTAAACCAACATAACCAGTACCAGCTACTGCAATAATTAAATCTTTATTTTCTTCCATGATTAATTCCCCCCATTATACGCACAAAAATTGTAGTAATTTAACTACATTTATTTACTTCCTTCTTTTTTTAAAACAACTTCAACTGTTTTAAATAAAATTTTAATATCTTGACCAATAGACCAGTTATCAAGATATTGTCTATCTAATTTAACTACTTCTTCAAAATCTGTAATATCGTTTCTTCCTGATACTTGCCACATTCCTGTAATACCAGGTTTTACTGCCATTCTAATTCTGTGATGATGTGAATACTTTTCCCATTCATCCACTAATGGCGGTCTTGTCCCTACCAAACTCATGGTACCTAATAACACACAGAAGAATTGTGGAAATTCATCAATAGAATAATCCCTAATGAAATGACCAATTCCTTTAATGATTCTTGGATCATCGTCTAGTTTAAACATTAAAGATTCTTCTCCATATGTATTTTGTTTTAATAATTTTTTCTTACGATCTTCAGCGTCCATATACATAGATCTGAATTTATAAATTTTAAACTTCTTACCATTTTGACCAATTCTTGTTTGACTAAAGAACACTGGTCCTGGGTCTTTAATCTTAATTGCTAGTCCAAATGTACACATTAAAATTAATGTAATAAAACATCCAACTAATCCCCCCACAATATCCAAACAACGCTTTAAGAAAGCATCTCTATAATTTGCAATCTTAACTGTTCTAGTTAATGTAGTATATTTACCTACATGAGTTACCGTGTTCGAATATCGTTCTTGACGCTTATATAATTCATATTGTGATGTAATACCCATTTCAATAAATTTTTCAATAATGTCAACTATACTTGCATAGTTTCCTTCAATGCAGAATAAACATTCATCGATCCATTGACGTACTGCCCAATCAACAATTTGTTCATGATACCTCATAACTACTACATTTTCATCATCCACTTTATCTAATGAAATGATTTGTTTGATATTGTATCCAACAAATTCATGATCCTTGATACTGTTCTTTACATCTTGTAGATTTGCTTTGTCTGTAATAATCAACAATTGCTTTTTATTAGCTAAGTTATAATCTTTAATAATTTTCTTTCTCCAGACTCTTAATCCCCATGCAATCCACATGAATAGCGCTGTAGACATTGCAACAATTAAACGAGATTGATAAGAACCGATTTTCATTACATACAACAAAGCTATAACAGTAAACATAACTAATACTGCATGTTTAACTGTACATGTAAATTCATCATAAGAACTTCTTTTCAAGATATCTTTATATGATTGAAAAAAGAATGCAATTAATAAATCTGATAGCACAAAAAAGATTAATCCGATTCGAACAGTCTCATCATTATAATTGAATTGTCCATGACAAATTAAAACAGCAATAATATATGTAAACATGAAAGTGGCTAGATCTATTAAAATAAAATCCAAGTGTTTAAGCCAACTGCTTTTTCTACCTAAATACATGTTTTTCTCCATTCAAAAGTAAAAAACTAAAGATTAAATTTGAATATTAGCTCTTTACGCACGAAAAGAGGAATACGTAACCATATTTCTCCCCTGGCAGCTAATTTTCATTAGCAAACTTTGCAAATTAGCCAATCTATATAATGTCTTTTCTAATTCTTGGTTGTTTCTCTCAACAAAAAAGCTTATTTGATCTTCTTGCTGGATAGTCACCTCAATCTTTAAAAAACACTATAGATACGGCGTTTTTTTGCGTTATACAACCAGTAGAAAATCATCAATTCTTCCTGTTGTTTGTATTATATTGTTTCTGCCTTTTAGGACATTGATAAATTGTGGTAATTCATCAAGTGACCAATCACGTAACTTATGTCCAAATGGGAAGATACGAGGGTCATCTTCCATTTTAAACATTAAGTCAGTATTCAAATCATTTTGCGCTAGTAATTCTTTTTTGCGTTCCTCGGCTTCGGTATACATGCTTCTAAATTTGTAAATTTCAAAAACTTTACCATTTTTACCAACACGTTTTTGTTTGAAAATTAGAGGTCCTGGTGATTGTTTCTTGACTATCGGTGCAATAATAACAGCTACAATCCCAGTAATCACTAAGCCAACTAAAGCCATTGCAATATCCATAAGACGTTTTAAAGCAATCTGACGGAATTTTACAATATTGAAGGCTGTCGTTATGAAGGTCGTATCACCTACTTTTTTTAGAACACTATTTCCAACATAGAAGTCCGAATAATTCCCAAGAGCTACTGTCGTTGGAATCCCTAACAATTTTAAGCAATGAGCAAATTCTATAAAATCATCTTGGTGATTTTTGGCAACAAATATCTCGTCAACTTGATGATTTGCCACAAAATCTCTAATTTCTTTAGTACTTTTTAAGATAGGCTGTGAAATGTCAGGATTATCACGGCGACTGATGTAAGCAGCGATATTGTAATTGGAATTGTTAAGCTCTTTAACGACTTCCTGACCATTCGTAAAATCCGTGACAAACAATACCTGATTAATGTCTCTTGCATGACTTTTGAAAAGATTCTTAACTAAAATACGTCCAATGAAGACAAAAAAGCTTACTAAAATAAAAATTTGTCCCAAGAAGAAATAAGACATCTGTGAAATGTCATGGATAAAACGAATTTTTCCAAGTATCAGTACAAAAGTAAATAAAACTAAAACTTTCATACCATAAATCACAGATACTCTCAATTCTTTTAAATAACTATGATTTGTAATTGAAGAGTATTCATCGCTTAAGACACTAACAATCACAGTCAGAATCCCAAAAACAACTGCAAAGAATTTACTATCAAAAAGGTGATAAGGATAAAATTGCGCTAAAATGAGATAACTCACCACTAAAGCTACAATATCCGACAAAAGGTATTAAACTTTCTTTTTCGAATCTTCGCTATACATATAACTCCCTGTTCCCTATTTTAAGGTAAAGGTATCAGCTATTTTTTTCGTTTACCTCTACCAATTTTTGTTTTTTCTTCACTTTTTCCGTAATTGCCATAAACACCGTACCCACCGTAACTACCATATGAACCATACTTATCTAAGTGAATATCATATT
The DNA here is from genome assembly GCF_042649785.1 of Streptococcus alactolyticus. Lineage (NCBI taxonomy): Bacteria > Bacillati > Bacillota > Bacilli > Lactobacillales > Streptococcaceae > Streptococcus > Streptococcus alactolyticus. The sequence continues at coordinate 17,708 of NZ_JBHRZX010000018.1, forward strand.
TATTCAAAATAATACCAAGGAAAACTGAACCACTTTGTTCCAATTGTTCCTTTAGTTTCGTAACTGTACGACGTCTATCTTCTCCTGCTTTTGTCACAAGCAAGCTAGCATCTGAATGGTGTGCTAGGATAGCAGCATCAATAACCAAACCAAGCGGTGGTGTATCAATGATAACATAGTCGTAAAGTCCACGAACAGTTTCAATCATCGCTTTGAAGTTATCATTTTGAATCAACGATGTTGGATTTGGTGGAACTTGCCCAGCAAGAATAATCATCAAATTATCAATACTTGTGTCACAAATAACATCTGACAACTCTGCATTTCCAGATAAGAAACTTGTCAACCCCTGATAACGTTCATTAGATTTAAACGTTCCTGACATGACTGAATTACGTGTATCAGCATCAATCAAAAGTGTACGGAAACCTGCACGCGCAAAAGAAATTGCAAGGTTAACAGACGTTGTTGATTTTCCTTCGCCAGGTTGAGCCGAAGTTAACGTAATTACTTTTAAATCACGTCCACTAAATTGAATATTGGTACGGATAGAATTGTAATATTCCTCCATAGATTTAACCATTTGAGCTTTAGCTCTTACTAATTCTAATTGTGGCATTACAATTTTTCTCCTTATAATTTATCAATATCTGGTATAACTCCTAAAAGTGTCATACCAAGCACTTCTTCGACGTCTTCTGGACGACGTACACGATCATCAAAAACTTCTAGTATGATAATACTAATAACCGCTAATACCCCACCAGCAATAACTCCAATAAGTGTATTGCGTTTAATATTTGGTGATGAAGGTTCTTTCGGTACTTCTGCTGCCTCTAAAGTTGTCACGTCATCCACTTTCGTAACAGCTTTAATCTTCTCAGCAGCCACCTCTCGAACAGTGTTCGCGATAGTTGTAGCTTCTTGAGCATTATCATCTTCAACAGAAATCGAAATCACACGAGTATCTGTTGGAATAGTAACAGAAATCATTGATGATAACTCATTTGGTGTTAATGATAATTTTTCTTTATCAATAACTGAAGACAAAACTTCGTTTGATGTAATCACTTCTTGATAGTCCTTAACCAAATAAGATCCAGCCTGTAAATCTTGGTTTGTGATGCTATCTGCTGTACGGCTAACCACATAGATACGTGTTGTCGATGTGTACTTAGGTTTGATTAAAAAGACACTTCCTAATAAAGCAATCGTTCCGACAACAAGGGCGATAAAGATAATGAAGAACTTTCTACTCCAAAGCTTTCGCAACAAGTAAAGCACATCGATCTCGATGCTAGCATTGTCATTTGAATTCATATTAACTCCTATAAGTATTGATTTTCTAATAAGGCTTGTGGATTGCCTTCAAACAAGCGGTAAGCTCGATTGTTACCATATTCTTTTGCGACTATTTCTCTTGCTTTATCCATAAAAGGAGGACGAGGTCCTAGGTTATGCATATCACTAGCCACACAGTGAACTACATTTTTATCCAAGAAATAGCGAGCACGTTTTTTAAAGGTACGGTTTTTATCCCCAAAGAGTTTTGATTTCAAAATATGGGCACTATTGATTTGCGTATAGCAGCCCATGTTAATCAACTCCTTAACACGATCCTCTTCAAATTCTAGAGCATTATAACGTTCAATATGGGCAACAATCGGTGTGATACCAAGCATAATGACATTACTAAGGGCTGTGTGAATGTCTTTCCATGGTGTGGTCATACTAAACTCAATCAAGGCATAACGTGTATTATGCATTTTAGGAACCTGATTTTCCTCTAGTTTTTTTAGTAAGTCTCCACTATAGTAAAGTTCACCACCATACAAAATCGTAAGGTCTTCATACTTGGATTCTGCAGCCTCTTTGACTTGTTGAAAATGGTCGGCAATGGTCTCTTCTGGTGTTTCAAACATACCTTTGCGACGATGCGATGTTGACACAATCGTTCGGACACCTTGACGGTAGCTCTCGCCAATCAAATTCAAACTTTCTTGCAAAGTCGCTGGGCCATCATCAACACCAAAAACAATATGCGAGTGAATATCGATCATTTATTTTCCTTCCATGACATTTTTAATAGCTTGTGAGGCTTTTGCTACGCTAGCATCATCCAGTTGAATCATATAAAGGCTAGCATTTGGCATGGCGTAAGAGGTCAACTGTCCAGTTGAACCTGTACCAGTTACTTCCTGTGAACTGAAAATGAATGTCTTACCTGAATCCAATTGTTCGTTCACCAATGACATCATTGTATTGAGAGGCATATTGGTTTGAATCGAATCTTGTAAGGTTGAAATAACATCTGAATAGTTAGAAACTGATTGGAATGACGTTAATTTTTCTACAATGGCTTGGATAACTTTCAATTGATTATTTCCACGGTCATAGTCACCATGTTCCAAACTATAACGTTCACGAACAAAGCCAAGGGCCTCTTCACCTGATGTTAGATTAATATTTCCAACACCAAAATTGTAATTACCATATAAGCTTGTGAACGCTTGGTCATTATAAACCGTTACACCACCTAAGGCATTAATGAGTTTTACAAATGAGGTGAAGTTCAAACGTGCGTAGTAATTTATTGGAATATCATAAAGATTTTCAAGGGTCTTAACAGATGTTTCAATACCATAGATTCCAGCGTGGGTTAATTTATCATACTGATCAGCTCCGCCATCTGGAATTCGAACATAAGAGTCACGTGGTGTGGTTGTCATAAGAATTTTATGGGTATTCATATTAACCGTCAAGATCAGGTTGACATCTGAACGCGAAACCGTTGAAACAGCACCTGAAGTATCAATACCACTAATATAGATGTTAAAGACATTTTTATCTGTTGTTTTAGCTGTATCTTCAATGGCTTTCTTGATTTTATAAGTATAGATGGTTTTTAGATTTGATTCGTAATCATTATAGGATAACTCAAGTAAACTTGAGTAGGAACTGTTTAGTACCATAGCTTGACTGCTACCATTAATGAGATTTTCATAAGCAGATTGATAAGAATCAACGGGATCAACAGTTAACTCCACTCCTTTTTCAGATTTAATATTAGCAATCAAGGCATTGATATTGCTTTCATCTGCTGAAGTCGGTGCTTGCACATTGGTTAACTCACTCACATCCGAAATCGAACTATTGGCAGGAACAACCACTTTCATTTCGATTTCAGAGTAACTAGCCGTCTTATTGATATTGCCGGCAACATCCACCAATGATTTAAAGGCGAATAAGGAAACACCAACGACAATCGAAAAAAGAACGAGCAAAACAGTTACCAGGTGTTTTCCCTTTTTAAACAATGTTAGTAGTAAACAAACAAGAAAAACAACTACCAACACGGCTGTGTAAATCACATTAACATGCCTAAAGGCTAAAATGTTATGAGCATACATGGTGTAGCTAGCAATTCCAGCTAAAAGGGCGAACAAAATTAATAAGACACCATTGGCAATCATCTGCGTGTCAAAACGGTCGTTTGAGCGACTACGACGACGCTTATGGCGTGTAGAATGGGACATTTTCATCTCTACTTTCTAATAATAAATAATAACGTTCTTATTTTATCACTCAGTTGTTTTTTTTTCAATATAGTTTTTAATCAATTATTTGTAAATTCAATGTTTGAAAACAATCATGAAAACAAATAAAATAAGTATTTTTTTAAGAAAATGAGAAACAATTAATTATATTGTTGCAAAATTGTTACATATTTGTAACAAGTGTTTTTTCTTTGTTATCGTTCGCTTTTTCTATTATATGCTCCCTACTTGCCCTTCTTTCTATTTTAAGATAAACTAAAAGCTATGAGAATACAACAATTACATTATATCGTTAAAATCGTTGAAACAGGTAGCATGAATGAGGCTGCCAAGCAACTATTCATCACGCAACCTAGCCTATCAAATGCTGTTCGAGATTTGGAGCGTGAAATGGGCATCAAAATTTTTATCCGCAATCCCAAAGGAATTACCTTAACCAAGGACGGTGTGGAATTTCTTTCTTATGCGCGCCAAATTTTGGAGCAGACTGCTCTTTTAGAAGAACGCTATAAGAGCAAAGATACCAATCGTGAGCTATTTAGCGTGTCTTCACAGCATTATGCCTTTGTGGTCAACGCTTTTGTTTCTCTACTCAAGGGTGCTGATATGTCACGTTACGAGCTCTTTTTGCGGGAAACACGCACCTATGAGATTATTGACGACGTTAAGAATTTCCGTTCTGAAATCGGCGTTTTGTTTTTAAATAGCTACAACCGCGATGTCTTGACAAAGATGTTTGACGATAATCGTCTGACTTATACCAGTCTTTTTCAAGCACACCCTCATATCTTTGTGAGCCAGGATAATCCGCTTGCCAATCGCGACATAGTGACCATGAAGGATTTGGAAGACTTTCCTTATTTGAGTTACGACCAAGGGATTCACAATTCCTTCTATTTTTCAGAAGAGATTTTTTCACAAATTCCGCATAAAAAGTCTATCGTCGTGAGTGACCGTGCGACCTTGTTTAATCTCTTGATTGGTTTGGATGGCTACACCATTGCTACGGGGATTTTAAATAGCAATCTTAATGGTGACAATATCGTTTCTATTCCGCTGGATGTAGAGGATATGATTGATATTGTCTATATTCGTCATGAAAAAGCTAATCTTTCTAAGATGGGTGAGCGTTTCATTGATTACTTGCTTAAAGAAGTGCAATTTGACCAATAGATACCAAAAACTAGGACACATCCTGTTGCCATTTCAGGAGATGTCCTAGTTTTTTATTATTACCAGTCATAATGCGAACGCATTTCTTGCTTAATGAGTTCGTTAACACTATCAAAATAGAAATGATAACGGTCATAATGGATGCCAGCATAGCTTGCCAGCGTAATGATTTTATTGAGGAAATCTTGTGAGGAGAAATTTGTAGTGCGGTGTAACTCCTCCTCGTCAAAAGGCTTAATCAGATGCGCCAAGGGATTGCGTACCGAACGCTCAAATTGACGCAACTCTCTTATGATTTCCTTGATATCATAAGGCAAATGACTGTATTGCAGCAATTCTGACAAGCTCTTTGTAGTTATCTTGTCATCACGCCTAATGGCCAGATACTGATGAAAAATGGGATAATCGCTTTGCTTCATTTTGTGAAAGAGCCATGTGTCGTACTGGGCATTTTTAGCATCATGAATAAAGGTTTCAAAATTAGGAACCTCCCTCTTGGCCAAACGATAGAAAAGACGATAAAGAATGGGACTGACAGCCCTCACAAAATCAATGATTTTCTCGTTTTTTACCTTGGCTTCCAAATCCATGATATAATTGGCCAATTGCTCTTCTTCTCGAGGATTACGAATCACAGAAAAACCGTATTGCTGATAAATGGCCTGATTTTCCTCGTGATGAGTAAAGACAAAGCCCACATTTAATTCACGACGCTCTTTTAACATTTCTAAAAGATAGCAGCCTTGCTTTGGAAAGGCAGAATACTGCTCTGCAATCCTCCAAGCGTGGTGATAGGCATAAACATCCAAGAGAATATCTATGGTTTCATAGATGGGGATAGGAATGGGTGGCATCATTCAGCAATCAAGGTTTCAAGACCAACAGTCATCATATCTGTAAAGGTTGTTTGGCGTTCTTGAGCAGTTGTGTCCTCATCAGCCACAAGGCTATCTGAAATCGTCATAATACCTAGAGCTTGCACCCCATGTTTAGCAGCTAAATAGTATAAAGCTGCAGCTTCCATTTCAACGGCTTTAACACCCAATTGACCCAATTGGATATTCTTGTCCGCAAAATCAGAATAGAAAGCATCCACAGACAAGACGCTACCAACGTGTGTTTTCATGCCCAAGTCTTGCGCAATGTGGTAAGCTTTGTCAAGCAGAGTGAAATCGGCAATTTGTGGGAAATCGTACAAAGGCCATTCGTTTTTAATCATACTTGATGTGGTTGCAGCAGCTTGTGCCAAGACCAATTCACGCACATGAACATCCTTGTTCAAAGAACCCGCCGTTCCGACACGAATCAATTTTTTAACACCGTATGACGTAATCAATTCGTTGGCATAGATAGAGATAGATGGCATTCCCATACCTGTTCCCATAACGCTGACGCGGTGTCCTTTGTAAGTTCCTGTATAACCAAGCATACCACGAATGTTATTGAAACATACAGCATCTTCTAAAAAGTTTTCAGCGATAAATTTGGCACGTAATGGGTCGCCTGGCAATAAAATTTTATCGGCAATGTCGCCTGGTTTGGCTTCAATATGTATTGACATAATACTTCCTTTCACTAAATAACAGTGTGGTATTTAAATACTACATTTTAGTAGCCTAGTTCAATTCTGCTAAAATAGACTTGACTAAGGTTTTGAAATCTTCTTTGATTTGTTGTGTAACGGCTACCACTTCTTCGTGGTTCAAAGAACTTTGGAAACCTGCGGCATGGTTCGTAATAGCTGAAATTCCCAAAACTTTTAAGCCTGAATGAGCAGCAACGATAACTTCTGGAACAGTTGACATGCCGACAGCATCTGCACCAAGTGTTTGGAAGGCACGGATTTCTGCTGGTGTTTCATAACATGGACCAGATACCCCAAGGTAAACCCCTTCGTCTAGGGTAATACCGATTTTTTCAGCGACCTTGTGAGCAATAGCACGGTAGTCAGCTGTGTAGGCATCCGACATATCAGGGAAACGTGGACCAAATTCGTCAAGGTTTGCCCCAATCAATGGGTTTTGACCTGTCATGTTAATGTGGTCTGAAATAGCCATCAAAGTTCCCGGGCCAAAACTAATACCACCAGCGGCATTGGTCACGATAAGCCCTTTACAACCAAGAGCTTTCATGACACGCACTGGGAAAGTCACCACTTTCATGCTGTTGCCTTCATAAAAATGGAAACGCCCTTGAAGGGCAAGTACTTTGTGCCCACCAAGGTCACCGTAAACCAATTGGCCAGCGTGACCCGCAACGGTTGACTGTCCCCAGTGTGGAATATCTTCATAAGGGATAACAACAGCATTGTCAATTTCTTCAGCTAATTCGCCAAGTCCTGAACCCAAAATCAAGCCAAATTCAGGAGCATCACAAGCTTTTGAAACTAAAAACTGGCGCGCTTCCTCGATTTTTTCAATAATTGTTTTCATAAATGACCTCTTATACTAATTTATCTAAGAAAGATTCCCCAACCATGGCTGTTGCAACACCAAAGTTTTCAGCAATTGTTGCTGAGATATCTGCAAAATGACCTTGTGGCAAGACACCCGTTTCTTTGAATGATGGACTGTAAGCCAAAAGTGGAATAAACTCACGGGTGTGATCAGTTCCTGCATAGGTTGGGTCATTTCCGTGGTCTGCAGTCACCAAGAGCAAATCATCTTCTTTCATGTTAGCGATAATTTCTGGCAGACGGCTGTCAAATTCTTCCAAGCAATCACGGTAGCCCTCTGTGTCACGACGGTGTCCGTACATAGCGTCAAAATCAACCAGGTTAGTAAATGACAAACCTTTGGTAAATTCTGGCAATTGCATGGTTTTGAGAAGCGTATCTACACCGTGGTTGTTTGATTTGTTGTGACCCATATCATTTGTGATACCTGAACCGTTGAAAATATCGTTGATTTTACCAACACCGTAAGTTGGCACACCAGCGTCAGCCAATTTATTAAGGACTGTTGGGGCAAATGGTGACAAAGCATAGTCGTGGCGGTTAGCCGTACGAGTGAAGTTTCCTGGTTCACCAACGTATGGACGAGCAATGATACGTCCCAGCAAACTTGGACGCTCTAAAGTGATCGAACGAGCAAATTCACAAATCTTATACAATTCATCAAGCGGAATCACATCTTCGTGCGCTGCAATTTGAAGTACTGGGTCTGCTGATGTGTAAACAATCAACTCACCTGTTTTCATTTGGCGTCCGCCAAAGTCGGCGATAACTTGTGTTCCTGAATAAGGTTTGTTCGCTTCACGAATGATTTTACGACCTGAAAACTCTTCAATCTGCGTCAAGATTTCTTCAGGGAAACCGTCAAAGAAAGTGTCAAATGGTTCTGTAATGTTAAGCCCCATAATTTCCCAGTGGCCAGTCATGGTATCTTTTCCAAGTGATACTTCTTGCAATTTTGTCACATAGCCACTTGGTTGGCTTTCAGCTGGTACGGTTTTTAGGGGTGTTTCGCGTGGGATATTCCCAAGACCGATTTTTGCCATGTTTGGCACGTTTAGCCCTGCGACTTCTGAAATGTGACCAAGGGTGTCAGATGTTGTATCTGGAACTCCAGCATTAAAGAATTTATCTGAATCTGGTGCTGCTCCGATTCCGACAGAATCCAAAACAACAAGGTGAATACGATTAAATGTTGACATACTTTTCCTCATCTAGGGTGGTTACGGTTAGCACCCAAAACCTCCTAATCCTTTTATGTGACAAAGATTAGCACTTTTCTAAAACATCTACGAATATATCTAACAATTAGCAGTTAGCTTCCAAAATAGTGACACCGTCTTGACCTGCGACGATAACTTTATTGACCATACCGTTAAAGAGGCCGTGGTCCACAACGCCAACCATAGCTTTTAATTCTTGGCCAAAAGCAACTGGATTGTCAATCACGCCCATATCAAGGTCAATGATGAAATTTCCCATATCAGTGACATAGCGTTCTGTATCGCTTACCATGCGGAAAGATGGCTTGTAACCTTTGGCGTCAAATTCACGGAAAATGCGGTCGGCACCGTAAGTCACCACTTCAACTGGCAACTTGAAAGCACCCAATTTTTCAACCATTTTTGACTCATCAACTACCCAAATGTACTCTTTTGTTGGGGTTGCCACGATTTTTTCCATAAGGAGAGCACCGCCGCCACCTTTGATGCCATTAAACTGAGCATCAATTTCATCAGCACCATCAACTGTCACATCAATCACGTCAATGTCATCAACTGATTTTAAGGGAATACCTAGGGATTGGGCTTGGGCTGTTGTACGGCTTGATGTTGTGACACCTGTCACTTGCAAACCTTCTTCCTTCATACGACGACCGATTTCCTCAACAAAGAAATATGCCGTTGAACCTGTTCCAAGACCAACAACCATACCGTCTTTCACGTACTGAGCAGCTGTTACACCAGCCATTTTTTTGAGTTTGTCCATAGCTACCTCTCTATATCTCATTAAAGAATTCCTATTTCCAAATACTTATTATACCATGATTTTGGGCGTTTGTATTGTGTATATTTATCAGTTAGGGGAGTTTTTGTAAGAGAGCCCTTTCTGATTGCTAGAATGCTGTTTTTACGTTACAATAGCAGTATGATTACTAATGAATTTGATACAATTGCTGCTATCTCAACTCCTCTTGGTGAAGGGGCCATTGGGATTGTCAGAATTTCTGGAACAGATGCGCTAGCGATTGCGCAAAAAATATACCGTGGGAAAGACCTAAACCAAGTGGCTACGCACACCATTAACTACGGTCACATTGTCGACCCTGATAAGGATGAAGTTCTTGATGAAGTCATGGTGTCTGTCATGCTGGCGCCTAAAACCTTTACTTGCGAAGATGTGATTGAAATCAACACACACGGCGGGGTTGCGGTGACCAATGAAATTTTGCAATTGGTTTTGCGTCAAGGAGCTCGCTTAGCAGAGCCTGGGGAATTTACCAAGCGCGCCTTTTTGAATGGTCGTGTGGATTTGACCCAAGCCGAAGCCGTGATGGATATTATCCGTGCTAAGACCGACAAAGCCATGAATATTGCCGTCAAGCAGCTAGATGGCTCTTTGTCACAACTCATCAACGACACGCGCCAAGAAATCCTCAACACACTGGCTCAAGTCGAGGTCAATATTGATTACCCAGAATACGACGATGTAGAAGAAATGACCACCGCTTTGATTCGTGAAAAAACGCAAGAATTCCAAGCACTTTTGGAAAATTTATTGCGCACCGCTCGCCGTGGGAAAATCTTGCGTGAAGGCTTGTCAACAGCGATTATTGGTCGTCCAAATGTTGGAAAATCAAGCCTGCTGAACAATCTCTTGCGTGAAGATAAGGCCATTGTCACGGATATCGAAGGAACCACGCGTGATGTGATTGAAGAATACGTGAATATCAAGGGTGTTCCGCTGAAATTGGTGGATACTGCTGGTATTCGCGAAACGGATGATGTCGTGGAAAAAATTGGTGTTGAACGCTCTAAAAAGGCCCTTGAGGAAGCTGACTTGGTTCTGCTTGTCCTCAACAGTTCTGAACCTTTGACCGATCAAGACCGCGCTCTGCTAGAACTTAGCAAAAATAGCAACCGCATCATTTTGCTCAATAAAACAGACCTGCCTGAACAAATCGAGGCTGACCAATTGCCTGAGGATGTTATTCGCATCTCCGTTCTCACCAACCAAAATATCGACCTTATCGAAGACCGCATCAACCAACTCTTCTTCGATAACGCTGGTTTGGTTGAAAAAGATGCAACCTACTTGTCAAATGCTCGCCACATTTCATTGATTGAAAAGGCGGTGCAAAGTTTGCAAGCGGTCAATGAAGGGCTTGATCTAGGAATGCCCGTTGATTTGCTGCAAGTTGATTTGACACGTTGCTGGGAAATTCTCGGTGAAATCACTGGAGATGCTGCCCCAGATGAGTTAATCACCAAACTCTTTAGCCAATTCTGTCTTGGAAAATAAAAAGCAAGAAATCACTTTTCAGATTTCTTGCCAAGTGCTGCTACTACAGTAGCGGCTTTTTTAATTTCCAGTGCTTCAATGTTAGCAATTGCTCAGAAAAATAAGCTCTGGTTGCTCAGGGGTGTAGGTGTCATTTGACATATGAGCGACCAAGAAATCAAGCAAATCATCCATCGTTTGATAAACAAACTGCCCATCCGTGTAACACCATTTGCAATAGTCCTCGTTGAAATGCTTATCCACTTCTCTACTAATCATATCGTCCTCATCCAGCGGCATGCCACAACACTGGCAAATAAGCTTTCTTGGACTTCCTAGCAATGTATTGATTGACACGTCAAAAGTAATGGAAATCTGTTTCAGGGTTTCGATATTTGGGGTTGAATCCCCATTTTCCCAACGTGAAACAGCTTGGCGGGTAACAAACAACTTATCAGCCATATCATCCTGCGTGAGATGGTGTTTCGTGCGAATTGCTTTTAAGATATCCTTTGTTTCCATCTTTTCTCCCTCCCTCTTTGGAACACCTTCATTATAGCATGGACTTGTTTGCGTTTTCAAGCAATCGTCTGTTGCTTTTCTTGCACTAAAAAACTCGCCCGAACAGCGAGTTTTTGCCTTATTTCGAGAGAATTTCCTTGACACGCGCTTGCAAATCTGGAATCACATATTCCGCAAACCAAGGATTTTTAGCTTGCCAAATGTTATTGCGAGGCGATGGATGCACCAACGGAAAAAAGGTCGGCAAATAATCTTTGTAATGTTTGACCGTTTCAGTCAATCTGGCAGACGATTTTTGGTGCAAATAATAGCGCTGAGCGTAAGACCCCACCAAAATGTGCAATTCAATCTGCGGTGCTAGAGCGAGGGTTCGCTCGTGCCATTTTTGGGCAAAGCCCTTGCGAGGCGGCAAGTCCCTTGATTTCCCCGTACCAGGAAAATAATAATCCATCGGAACCACCGCAAAAAGCCCTGAATGGTAAAACATCTCTCGGTCAACCCCAAGCCACTTGCGCAAATTGTCCCCACTCGGGTCATTCCAATACAAGCCTGACTCTTGGGCACGAATACCTGGTGCCTGTCCGACAATATTGATGCGTGCAGTGCTTGGTACGGTAAATAAGGGCTTGATGCCTTTTTTGGTGTAGGCGATATTTTGCTCATCTGCCATAATATCTGCTACTAATTGGTCAATGGTATCCATCACATGCTCCTCAAAACAAAGAAGAGATATTCTTTTCAGAGTTCTCTCCCTTACTGTTTATTATTTGATTAATTCGTAAATAGCTTCTGCGTAAATAGCAGCTGCACGGTAAAGGTCTTCGACGTCCGCAAATTCATTGGCTTGGTGCATGGTATTCACATAACCTGGGAACATAGCGCCAAAGGCAACACCACGTTCAAGAAGACGTCCGAATGTTCCACCACCGATAACTTGTTCGTAACCTTTAAGGCCTGTTTGTTTTTCGTAAACAGAAAGAAGCGTTGCGACCAATGGGTCATCAGCTGGCACGTAGTGTGGGGTGTGTTCGTGGTCTGAAAGAGTCACGCATGTTACACCATCCAAAGTTTCCAATTGTTCTTTGATAGCTTGTGGTGTCGTACCTTGTGGGTAACGGAAGTTAAGCGTGATTGTGTTGTCATCTGAATGACGGTCAAAGGTAAAGACACCAGCGTTCATGCTAAGGGCACCCATTTTAGCGTCTGTATAAGCCACACCCAGTTTTTTACCAGCAAAATCACGGTGTAAGACATTGGCAGTGACATTCAAGTAAGCTTTAGCTGCTCCAGCAAAGTCAAATTGGTTCAAGAAAGTTGCCAAGTAGGTTGCCCCGTTGATACCTGCTTCTGGTGTTGAACCGTGAGCTGATTTTCCGATAAGGGTCACGCGATAAACATCACCGTCTTGTGTTAATTCTGCGGTTAAACCTTCAGCGCTTGTAAAGGCTGCCAATTTGTCTTGAAGGTCTGCTAGGCTGCTGTTAGCAGTGAAGGTTGCAGTGGCAGATTCTGGTACCATATTGTCACGAAGCCCTGCTTTAAAGCTAAGCAGTTGGAAAGCACCATCGTTTTCACCAGCAAAATGCAAGTACTCTGTGATATTTCCCTTTTCCCCATTAATAATTGGGAATTCTGCATCAGGTGAGAAGCCAAAGTCAGGGTCTTTCAAGCCATTGTGGGCAAAGTAATAATCCATGTCGCCCCAGCCTGATTCTTCATCTGTACCGACGATAAAGCGTACTTTTTTAGAAACTGGCAAGCCAAGTTCTTTGATGATTTTTAGGGCATAATAACAAGCCATAGTTGGGCCTTTGTCATCAGATGACCCACGCGCATACAAACGACCATCCTTGATAACAGGTTCGTAAGGGTCAGTATCCCAGCCACTACCTGCAGGCACAACGTCTAAGTGAGCAAAGATACCAAGGACTTCGTCACCTTCACCAAATTCAAAATCCCCTGCGTAGTTATCAATATTACGTATCTTGTAACCATCGCGCTCTGCCATTGCCAAGAAATGCTCCAAAGCTTTCACAGGTCCAGGTCCAAATGGATGTTTGCTATCTGCTTGGCTATCATCACGTTCTGAATTGATGCGCAACAAGGCAAATAAGTCATCCATCATGGCGTCTTTGCGCTTGTCCACCTCTGCTCTAAAATCTACTGTCATTTTTCAAACTCCTTCTAAGATATGATTTTGCCTCCGTTTGAGAGCTATTGACGTATCATATCACACACTTGTTTCACACAATCAGACGACTCATCGGCGTTCAATGAGGTCATCCACAGGCAAACGATAACTTGGTTCTAATGTTTCGTCGCTGTAACCAACCGTAATCAACAATTCAGGTTGGAAACGGTGGTCGATGTTTAGAATATCGTTGGTTACTGATTTATCAAATCCTAAAATCATATTGGAAGCCAAACCTTGGTCTGTTAAAGCCAATACAAAATTCATCGCCACGATACCAGCATTAAGAGCCAGATATTCTCCTTTGTGTTGGTCATCAAAAGCTGCAAATCGTGCTGGCAAGGTTTCCATGTAGTAGCTCAATTGGTCATTGCTTAATGATTTGACCCCGATACGTGCAATTTTACGCGAACGTTGCACCAAATCAGTATCCGTAAACAAGGCAACCACATATTGTGCTTCTTCCACTTGTTTTCGGTTTGGTCCAGGCATGCTTTGAGCGAGTTCTGCCTTTTTGTCCTTGACAACCACAAATTTCCAAGGTTGCAGGTTATTCGCACTTGGCGATAAGGTGGCGATTTCAATGGCTGTGCGTAAATCTTTGTAATCCACTAGTTTGTCATTGAAATGTTTGACTGCGTGACGCTTTTTGTTTAATTCTAGGAATTTCATAAGCTTCGCCCTCCTAAGATATTCTATGCCTCTTTATTTTAGCATTTTGTTAACAATTAAACAAAATTATTTTGCCAAAATCAAAAAACAACGACTAGAAAAATAATCTTAAAGAATAACAGTCAATAAAACAGGGTAATCTCCAAACTTTTGGTCAATTCTGAAAGAATATCTTTCATACAACTCCTTTCCAATCAAAAATAAAAGAACCTCGAAAGGTTCTTAAAAACTATTTAGCGTCTTTCATCTATTTTTGAGAATGTCATGACTAAAGCAAAAAAAGATGATAGCAACCTGTATTACTATAATGTCAACGGCTGGATATGCCCAGAAGTTGGGCTGCAAATTGTAGATCATTACAAGTTTTCCAAAGAATCCGAGTAAACCTGAAGCTTGAGATAAATTTGAAATATTAAGATGCTCCATGAAAACGTTAACTACCAAAAAACATTGCCACTTTAGTTACAAAAAACATAATCATAACCGCTATGGCAGATCTTATGTAGTTGAATACAAACGATACTAAATAAACTGGTGTTTGTACCAAAAGAACTAAGGCTCTCAGAAAGCCTCGTGATAAAAAGCCAACACCTTTTATCAAATAGCCAAAAAGATCGATTAAACGCTCCCCAGAGCTAGGTTTTAAGCTTTCTAGTCTAGCCTGTACTTCTTTCTGGTGTTCCCCATTTAACCCCATAATGAGACCACTTTGCATCGTCTAGTTCTTTAGCTGATGGTGGTCGTCCATTAGCAGCTTCAAACTCTTTCGCAAAAGCAACGTAATCAAATTCCTCAGTCATCCTTTTTCTCTCCTAACTCCTATTTCATATCCTACTGTTATACCATTTTCTAAGCTAAGGTGACATCCGTTTATCTTATTACAATTCTTTAGAATGATTATTAAAAACTACAGAGTATTCTGAAAAACAGTTAGTCGCTTAGATATACAAAAAGCATCCCAGAGAGATACTAATTGCAATTACTACAAAAACAAGCAGAAAAGCTCTGAGATGCAAAACTATCATAAATCGTAGGAAAATCGCTAGATAGTAGAAAATAATTTTTCCACCATCTCTAAGACCGTCTAACCCTCGGCACAAACAAGACTGCGACCCAAGTTAGTAGATTGATAATGATAAGCGCATAGAACCATGTCCCAACTTGGTAAGTGACTTCTAACGTGTTTTTACCAATTCGTTGGGTAACTGTCGGTGTTCCAATACCAGACAAAAGGTAGTCCTTAGACGTTAATTTCTTGCCGTTTAAAACAAGCTGCGTATCTTGATACTTGGCAACTGGTAAACTAACCGTGCCGTCGTTGTCCGCATTCCAAGTCACTATCAAGGTGCTGCCGTCTTGTGATTTTTTGAAATCGTCCGTATGTTTGAGGACAAATTTCTCATACAAAACATACTTGTTGTCGGTATTTGACTTTTTAGATGGCAAGTAGTCTGGTGTTGATTTGGCAATCAAGTCCAGTAAATCATTCAAATTAGAACTGTAAAAGCTTGCTTGGACAGCTTTGGTGTTGCCAAGAACAAAGGTGTGTTTTTTGTTTTTAATAGGGTGTTTGGCTGTGTAATATTCAGTGATTTTTTCCTGCTGCAAATGCATAATTTGAGCAAAACTAACCACATTAACCAGCAATAAGCCAATCGTTACCCAGCGTGACCACTTGACATCAAAATACCTCTCAAGAATTAAAGCCACCGCTAATAACAAGAGTACCGTTGCTGGAATGAAAAAGCGGAAAGGAAATTGAATGAGGTTGACCAAGGATAGGTTCAATTTGTTGATGGAATACCAAGGGAAAATGCTGCTGGATAGCACCAAAAATAGGAAAAATGACCCTACCACCAAACGCAAGAGCGTATCAAAATGACGCCAATGTTTGAAAGTGAAATAGAGCTGGTACAAGACCATGAGCAGCAAAGGAATCGGTGTTATCAACCACTGAATGCTACGCTGATTGACCGTCATGATATACAGTTTTGAATTGATAAAAGGCTCAACCAGATTGTTGGCACGTCCGACATTTGCCAGCACCACCCAAACATTTGCCGTTAAAACAAGGGCTAGGGCGACAGCCTTGATGCCATTCCACAAGATGTTTTTCTTGTCCGTGGATTTGACAAAACCATAGAGGTAAAAAGGCAGGTAGGCCAAAATGAGCAAGAAAGCACTCAGCATATGAATCTGCACCATAACAGACACCGCCACTGCTAAACGAACAGGTGCAATTTTCTTCGTTTGAATAAAATCAATGGCAGGAATCAAGCACCAAGGCATGACGGCTGCTCCCCAGCTTGAAAATCCTTGACGGAAAGTCCAGTACTGAATGGAAAACGTAGTCATGTAAAAGACCGCTATGGCTAGGGAAATCTTAGGCTTAACGCCTGCTCGCTTGGTAAGAGCATTCATGGAAAAGCCAGCGATAATGCCCATGAGAAAGCGTGACACCAGCTGATACGTGTACCAATTTCGGCTGATGAGCACTAAAAGCCCTTGAAAATAGGCAAAATACGGACCATATAAGGCGTTAACAATGCGGCCCGAACTGTAAAAGCCAAATAGCGAAATAAAGTAGCTGAAATTGCCCGTCTTTATCTGCATGGCCGTTTCGTAAAAACGGTTGTAATGAAAAAGAAAATCACTGCCAGCAATGACTCCTTTTGTTAATACTTGAGGAAGAATCAATACAAAGGCGGCTACCACGGTGATAAGGCCGGATAGCCAAACCTCTTTTTCTCGGAAACGAGAAAGCCTCTCTCTTACATTCTGAAACATGATCATCTCCTTAAAAAAATCCTTATCCATGTTAGAATAGTTTAGGCGATAACACAATCTAAAAACACCATTAAGCCTCTGTTTCTTCTTGAAGGCGTTCCTTGACTGCGAGCGCTACGTTTTGCGGAATGCCACACTTCCTGATAGCCTCCACATCTGCTTTTTGAATATTGGCAAGACTCTTGAAGTGTTTCATGAGCAATTGCTTGCGCTTTGGTCCCAAACCTGCAATGCCATCCAACTTAGATGAGAAGGAATTTTTACTGCGCACTTGACGGTGAAAGGTAATGGCAAAGCGGTGCACCTCGTCTTGAATACGTTGCAAAAGGAAAAATTCTTCTGAGTTGCGTGGGAGAGGAACCACCTCCAAGGGATTACCAAATAGCAATTCATGGGTTTGGTGTTTGTCATTTTTTTGCAAACCTGCGATGGGAATAGACAAGCCAAGTTGCTTTTCAATGACATCACGCGCCACATTGACCTGACCTTGCCCCCCATCAATGATAATCAAATCAGGCGGTGTTTGCCCTTCTGTCATCATGCGGTGGTAACGGCGGTAAAGCACTTCGCGCATACTGGCATAATCATCAGGCCCCACAACCGTCTTGATTTTGAATTTGCGGTAATCTTTCTTGCTTGGCTTACCGTTAATAAAGACCACCATGGCAGACACTGGGCTCGTTCCTTGAATATTGGAATTATCAAAAGCCTCGATGCGAACAGGTTTTGGAATATGCAACAAGTTTCCAATATTTTCAATAGCACCGTAAGTCTTTTTCATGTCTTTTTCAAGCAAATCAAATTTTTGTTGCAGGCTGACACGGGCATTTTTTGTCGCTAAATTGACCAAATGCTTTTTCTCACCTCGTTGCGGTTTGACGATTTTAGCATCTACCACAGCCTTAACCAAGTCCTCGTCAATGTCATTGGGAATGAAGATTTCTTTGGGTACAAAGTGCTTCTTGTCACGGTAAAATTGCCCCACATAAGTCAAGAAATCTTCCTCAGGCTCGTCATAATAAGGAAACATATTGACATCCCGCTGAATGAGTTTGCCTTGACGAACAAAGAAAACTTGGACGCACATCCACCCTTTATCGACATAATACCCAAAAATATCACGGTCCATCATGTCTTGGTTCATCACCCGTTGTTTAGTGCGCAAGGTCGAGATGGCCTGCAACAAGTCACGGTATTCTGCCGCACGCTCAAAAGCCATTTCATCTGAAGCTGCTTGCATTTTTGCCTTGAGTTCGTTGACAATTTTATCGTCTTGACCATTAAGAAAATGCTTGACGTCTTGCGCCATATCAACAAAATACTGGTGATCCACATGGCAAATCGTGTGGGCGTTGCATTGCCCTAAATGGTAGTAAAAACAAACTTTATTGGCTGGATTGGTGCATTTTTTAAAGGGGAAAATGCGGTCCAAAAGCCGTTTGATTTCATTTGCCGCCCCCGAGTCAGGATAGGGGCCAAAATACATGGCACCGTCTTTTTTGATTTGACGCGTAATGAGCAATCGTGGGTATTGCTCGTTGACCGTAATCTTGATAAAAGGGTAAGACTTATCATCTTTTAGCCGAATGTTGTACTTGGGTTGGTTTTCTTGGATGAGATTGATTTCAAGCAATAGGGCTTCAGTATTTGACCCTGTCACAATATACTCAAAATCCGCAATCTCAGACACCAATAATTCCGTCTTGGTATCGTGGCTACCGTGGAAATAACTCCGAACACGGTTTTTCAGATTTTTAGCCTTTCCCACATAAATAATCTTGCCATGCTTGTCTTTGTGGATATAGCATCCTGGACTATCTGGCAATAATTGTAATTTGTGTTTAATCAGTTCGTTCATACCCTTTATTATAACAAATTCAGGACTCATAGGATAACATAAGCTCACAAAAGCCACGTCAGGCGTTTTGGGCACAAAAAAACTGAGCCTTTCGACTCAGATTTTTGTCAAAAATTACCAAATACCTAGAGAATGTTGCATGAAGAGGCTCACGCAAGTAATTGCTACCCAACAAATAGCCCCAAGCATGATGGCTTGTCCACCAGTTTTGACCAATTTCACAGGGTTG
This sequence comes from Streptococcus alactolyticus, assembly GCF_042649785.1. Taxonomy (NCBI): domain Bacteria; kingdom Bacillati; phylum Bacillota; class Bacilli; order Lactobacillales; family Streptococcaceae; genus Streptococcus; species Streptococcus alactolyticus. The sequence continues at coordinate 36,650 of NZ_JBHRZX010000018.1, forward strand.
GTATTCAAACCAATAGCTCCCATAGCCATAACGATGAAGAATTTTGAAAGAACTTTCAAGTTATCAAAAATCACAGTGTCAACACCCATGCTGCTGGCAATTGTTGTGATGATTGATGCCATCAAGAAGAATAAAATAAAGGTTGGGAAAGATTTACGCAATTGGAAGGTTTGTTTAGCTTCTCCACCATTTTTTTGCATTTTGTAAGCTCTGTAAAATGACAAACCTAAGGTAATCGGGATAATAGCCAATGTACGTGTTAATTTAACAATGGTTGCTCCGTCAAGTGTATTTGAACCGTGTACAGCATCCCAAGCTGTTGCAGCCGCTGTTACAGATGAGGTATCATTAACGGCTGTACCTGCAAAGACCGCAAAACCGTGGTTTGACAAGTGAAGCAATTCCCCAAGGGTTGGGAAAATCAAGGCTGCCAAGATGTTGAACAAGAAGATAACTGAGATACTTTTAGCCACTTCTTCGTCTTTGGCTTGGATAACTGGCGCTGTCGCTGCAATGGCTGAACCACCACAAATAGATGACCCAACACCAACCAAGGTTGCTGTATTGACGTCAAGCTTCAACCATCTTTGCAAAAGAAAGGCAATGATTAACGATACCAAAATGGTGCTGATGATAATAGGTAAAGATTCTGTCCCTACTTTCACCACTTGGGTCAAGTTAAGACCAAATCCCAAAAGCACAACGGCGATTTGCAAAACGTATTTTGACGTGAAGGCAATCCCTTCCGCCGTTTGTTCACGATTAGTGTGAAAATTACCGATAATCATACCAAGCAAAATGGCAAATACCGGAGCACCAACAAGAGGGAATTTTTCCCCTAAAAACCAAGCTGGCAAGGCTAAAATGGTACAAAATAAAACACCGGGAACTTTTTTCTGAAATGTCATAATAGTTTCAAACTCCTTTTCATGACAATAATTATACCCCCTCTTAACTATAATGTAAAATTATTCTTTTTTATGATATAATAACAAAAAAGAATGATAAAGGACAAATCCCACCATGTTGGACTATCGTGTGTTTACGTTTATGAAAGTATGTGAAACCATGAACTTTACCCAAGCCGCCAAGGAACTTCACATCACACAACCTGCTGTCACCAAGCACATTCAAGCCTTGGAAATCGAGTATCAAACCAAGCTCTTCACCTTTTCAGGAAAACATTGCCAATTGACGCAAAACGGCGAAGAGTTGCTGAATTTGCTCATGACCATCAACAATGACATCCAGCATTTCAAATCGAATTTGAAGAAAGATGTCAAACCATTGAATTTTGGCGCCACTTCCACCATCGGGGAATTTATCTTGTGTGACTCCTTGATTCACATCTTTTCACAATATTCCCAATACCAATTCAACATGCTGGTCAATAATACCACGTCCTTGCTCAAGGCACTGGATCAAGGAAAGATTGATTTTGCCATTATCGAGGGCTTTTTCTCCAAGGAAAAATACGATTTTCTCCCTTACACGTCAGAGCCCTTCATCGCCGTTGCTTCGTCGCAGTCAGATTTAAATGGCAAAGCTGTGACCTTGGAAACCTTGTTGGATTATCCTATTATCATCAGAGAACAGGGGTCTGGCACGCGTGAAATGCTGTCGCTCATTCTCAAAGAAAACAACCTATCTATCAATGATTTTCGACAAGTCACTGAAATTGGTAGCCTCAATATGATTCGCAGCTTGGTCGCGCACAATGTAGGGATTAGTTTTGTTTATCGCAGCGTGGTCAAAAATGAATTGGCTTCTGGAAAATTGGTGGCCATCGACCTTGATATTCCACCAGTTTGGCATGATTTTACTTTTATCTGGCGAAAAAATAGCCATTTTAAAACACTTTACCAAGATATTTTTAAACTATTTTTAGAAAATAAGGACTTGATTAAAAACCAAAATTAACGTAAACTAAGTAATTAAACGGGCACAGCTTGTAACTTAGAAAGGGCATATATGCATACAACAGTTGACATCACAGAGCTTTTACAATATGGGGAGAGGGTCACATTTAAAAAAGGGGACTGCCTAGCCACATCCATCGCAGGAGAGTCTAACGGGGACATCTTCATCCTGTCTTCAGGCATTTGCGCACTCTCGTCCATTTCTCTTGACGGCAAGGAAACCACCTACCTCTACTTTAAGAGAGAACAATTTGTCGGATTTACATCCCTTATGACAACCTTTAATTTAAATTATTATGGCAAAAAGACCTTCTCTATCATTGCTAAAACCCCTTGCGTTGCTTACCGCATTTCAAACCGCAGTTTTCAGGAATTGCTCGGTTTTCCATCTATCACAGCGCTGATGGTCAATACCCTCACTGAAAACTTGGTGTATTTGATGGAGCATTTTCATAGCAGCAAAAACGAACCTGCCCTTGTGCAATTCAGCCGCTTTTTGATGGACCAAGCTGAGCAAGAACCTTCTGGCGAGCTGTTGCTCGACACTGTCTTTACTTACCAAGAAATCGCCAGCTATCTTGGTATGCATTCTGTGACAATTGCCCGCATGGTCAAAGCCCTGCGTGAAGAAGGCCTGATTGACAAGGTTGGCCACCAAATTCGCATCATCAATCCCCAAAAAATGACAAACCTCATCACCGAAGAACAAAAAATTGATTACTAAATCATGACTACCCGTTAATGGGTGATCATGATTTTTTTGCTTCTGACAGCTTGATAGCGTGATGGACTGAAAGTCATATAAACAAACAGCTGAAGTCATCTGACTCCAGCTGTTCATTGTTAACCGACAAAAATTATTCTACAGTATGACGCTCTCCTAGTAAATAATCGTCCACATTTTCAAACATCTCTGATTGGCTAAGTGGTTTACGTCCTGTCAATTTAACAAAATCACTAACTGGAACATCTAAAAAGCCTTCTGTCACTGTTGTACCAAAACTTACCATACCTTCTGATGTAGCTTGGATAGGACTCTTACTAAAGTCACCGTCAGTATCTCTTGGAACTCCAATAGAATCGAAATAGGCATATAATTCATCGTCTGTTAATTTATTATATGCGATATGATTTCCTGTTGCCTTATTGGCAATGTCTAGAAAGTTTTGATAAGAAATCGGTTCAATACCATTAATATTCAATACTTCACGATGAAGAAGGTCATTGGAAAGGGCACAACTCGCAGCAAAGGCTGCATCTCGACGAGAAATAAACCAAACTCGACCATCGCCCATATTTTTAGAAATAACCTCTTCTTTTGCATCCACTGCTCTTAAATAATCACTAATAAAAGCTTCTGCAAATAAAGAATTACGAAGGAAAATGTAGTCTAATGGTGAATTCTGAATGATAGCTTCTGTAAAACTATGGTCTATATTTTCAATACTTGGATTAAGTGGGTGACTATCTGAAAGTACTGAGGTGTATACAATTTGTCTAACATTTGCTTTAACACAAGCTTCAACTACATTTTGATGAACTTTACAACGTTTTTTCACCAACAAAAGGCATTGAAATCGGAAGTACTTTATTTGCATTTTCAAACACTTTTACAAGATTCTCCAATGAGTTAAAATCAGCTACTGCTGTCTTAATACCTTGTTCTTGATAAGGTTTTAATGCTTCCTCTCTAGGTGCAGTAAATAATAAATCGTCCTTTGGTAACAAATTTTGAATATGTTTAGCGACTTGTGAGCCAAAGTTTCCATCAACACCTTTAACAACAATTTTTGTCATAATACTTCTCCTTAAAAGATATTTACTTTATTGTTAGTTTTATTATAATGTAAACGCTATCTAAAATTAAATCCTATTTTTTTATGGCCCATTAGAAATCATAATAAGGAATTATCAAAAATGGTTAGAAAATCAATAAGTGTTTGATTTTTAGAATCTTTTTGATAAGCTAGAACAATTTCATAAGTATGCCAGCTACCTTCAATCGGAATGCTTCGAATCATTCCATCTAATTTAGATAAATTAAAATCATCTGTTCCAAATCCAATAAGTTGTTCTGATAATATATAAAAGAAACTTTCTTCAAAATCATCAACCGTCCTAGCAATATTAGGATAAAAGCCATCTTTTAGCGAACGTTCTTTCATAATGACATAACTTTTACCCATGCTCTCCTCACTCAACATTAACAAAGGATACTGATACAGTTCCGAAACATTAATAACCTGATAATCAAATAGTGGGTGTCCCTGAGCGACCAATGCATTATATCTACCTGATTTTATCACTAATTTTGAAATGTTTTTACTGGTAAATTCTTCTCCAAATGATAATGCCAAATCAGAAATATCTTTTGTAACATAGGTTTCAATATTTTTTCCTTCTACTTTTTTAATTGAATGTTGATAGGAAAGCCAATTTCTTTAAGATAGGAGATAAAAGGTAGGGGTAATCTTAAATCATATAAAGAAGTATAGGCAATACTGAGTCTTGGCTTCAAGGTATTTATTGAATTTTGTATTTGAATTTTTGTTTCTTCATACTGCTTTAACATCATTTTGCATTATTATATAGCATTTTTCCAGCTAAAGTTGGTTGAATAGGAGTCACACTTCTATCAAAAAATTTCGTGTTAAATTCTTTTTCAAGTGAAGAAATGTATTGGCTAATAGATGCTTGTGAAATAAAGTTTTTACGAGCTGTTTCTATATAATTTCTACATTCATACAAATCTATGAAGTATTTTAATTTTTCAATATGCATAGAAATTCTCATTTCATTTTTAGTTATTCTATTATATCATGAGGTATTGCAAATAATTAGAATCCTAATAAAATTATAATAAAAACCTCTTGAAACGAAACAGTTCAAGAAGTTTTGGTTAATTATCTCCCCTCCAATCGCTCCTTGAGTTTTTCAACGAAAAGATAGGCGGCGGGGCAAAAGAGGGTATTTTTAATAGTAAGGTTATTGATTTGGTAAATCTTTTTACGGTCGGTGTGGGGAAATTCACGGCACGCTTTGGGACGGACATCGTAAATGGTACACAAATTATCGCTGCCTAGGAAAGGGCAAGGCATGCTTTGGAAAACCTTGTCGCCGTCCTCGTCAACACGAAGATAAGCGTCCTCAAAGACTGATAATTTCATGCGAAAAGCCTTTGAAATGCGGGTAATATCTGCTTCAGTGAAAAGCGGTCCCAGACTTTTACAACAATTCGCACACTGGGTGCAATCAATCTCTTGAAAGACTTCCGTGTGGATTTCCTGCGTGATTTTGTCAAGGTTTTTAGGGGCTTTTTTCTTGAGGGTTGCTAAAAATTTGCGGTGTTCTTTTTGCTTTTGCTGAGCCAATTCGTGGTAACGCTCAATATCCAATTCTGTCATTTTTGCACTTTCTAACAATTTTCAATCAGAGATCATTATAGCATAAATCACAAAAGACTCAACCGCCATTTTAGCGACGCGTCAAGAGAGCAGCACGCTCCTGTTGCTTTATTTCTTGGATGAGGCGCTGAAATTCTGCAGCCACGGCTTGGCTATTAGCTCTGCTTTTTTGTGGCTGAAAGGTCAGATTTTCCAAAAAGACAGGATCGGTGCCCTTTTCTTGGTAAATATTGCCCTGAAAGAAATAACGCTTGGTCTTTTTGTCAATGGCAAGCAAGGATGAACGCCAACGTGCTTTGGGCTGAGAATTAGGTTTCCAGCTGATTTTTAATTGTTGCCCCAGATAATACCACCCCATTAAACTCAAGGAAATGGCTTGTTTTTTGTTGTGGTCTTGATAGGTACAAAACACCTCGGTCGCTTGGTCCTTGAGCGTCAAAAAAGGGTGAAAATCTTGGATGCCTTGGTAATCTTCGTAGGTCATCTCAGAAGCTTTTGTATCCTGCTGAAATACTACCGAATGAGCATCACGAAAGGGATCATAGACTTCTTCTATAACCTTTTTCTTAGACAAAATGGCCTCAATCTCAGCGTCCGAATAATAGGTAACGTCCGACGCCCGAACTTTTCGGTCACTTGGCACCTGCAAAACCTGAACACTCGCACGCGCTTTTGCCGGCACAGACAAGATGCCTTGATAAAGCGTCTTTTGACTAAATGTTTTGAGGCGCTTGAGGTACGAGCTATACCCTTGCTGCGAATGATTAAGGGCGTAAGATCCGTTTGCATCTTTAAAAACAATAACAAATTGTAGGTTTTTGCGTTTTTTATCTCGACGAAAAATAGGTGTGCTAAACTGGGCATCATTTTTGAATAGTTTCAGAAAATGCCCTGCCTTGACGATATGAGTGTGAGCAATGTGTTTCATGATTTTAGTGTAACACGCTAATGCTAAATTGTCACGGCAAAGTTAAAGGGCCTTGTAATCTGCGTCACTAACGGCCTCCATCCAGATGGTTTTGGTATTATTACCAGACACCTCGATGGCAATATGGCTAAACCAAGCATTCTTTTTAGCGCCATGCCAATGTTTAACGTTAGCTGGAATGACGATGACCTTGCCTGGCTCAAGGCTTACCGCTTCCTTGCCTTCTTCTTGATACCAACCTTGCCCAGCTGTGCAAATCAATACCTGACCGCCACCCTTATCTGCTTGATGAATATGCCAATGATTGCGACAACCAGGCTCAAAGGTCACATTTGCGAGAAATAAAGGCGACTCCTCATCCACCAAGGGATTGAGAAAAGATTGCCCGTCAAAATACTGTGCAAAAGCATCATTTGCCTGCCCTTTTCCGAAAACATTTGCCTGATCAAATGCCACTTTGTCCATTTCTGTATTCGTCATAGTAAACTCCCTTCTTTAATCGTCCTGCCAAATGTCCTTAGCTAGGCGAAAAACAGCCCAAGCTTTTGGCCAGCCTGCATAGAAAGCCACATGGGTAACTACTGCCGCTATTTCTTCCTTGCTAACGCCGTGATTTTTAGCATTTTCAAGGTGATGCGCCATCGAACTATCGGTTATACCTTGTGCCATGAGGGCCACTACCGTGATAAGGCAGCGGGTTTTCAAGTCAATAGCCGTGTCGTTCCAATTTTCACCAAAAAGCACATCATCGTTAAAATGAGCAAATGCTGGCGCAAAATCACCCAATTGGTCACGTCCTGCTGTTTGTTTAATGGTCATTGTTCTCTCCTTTCTGGTAGAAAGTAAAATCACATCACTTAAAGTTTAAATGAACTAATCCTTTTAACTGTTTCAGGATCAACATGGGAAAAGAATTGACTCTCCCCCATATCAAGTTTCAAAATTGCTTCCATATCATCTTTTGTTAAAACAAAATTAAAGACATCAAAATTTTGCTCCATACGATTTTTATGCACGGTCTTAGGAATGACAATAACATCACGTTGAATCAAATAACGAAGGGCGACTTGTGCAGCCGATTTATGATATTTTCGCCCAATATTAACAAGTGTTTCATTTGTAAAGAAATCATTGCGCCCTTCTGCGAATGGTCCCCAAGATTCTATTTGAATACCATATTCATCCATTGTCTGACGGGCTTTCAATTGTTGATTAAAGACATGTGTCTCAATTTGATTGACCATAGGCGTAACATCCGCAAAAATAGCTAAATCTGCCATACGATCAGGGGCAAAATTACTAATACCAATTGCCCTTATTTTACCAGCTTTATAGTACTCTTCCATAGCACGATAAGCACCATAATAATCACCAAATGGCTGGTGGAGAAGGACTAAATCAATATAGTTTGTTTGAAGTTTAGCTAAAGAAGCATCCAGAGAAGCTTTTGCTTTCTCATAGCCATAATTGCTTATCCAAATTTTAGTTGTGATAAAAAAATTTTCACGTGCAATCCTGACTTACGGATAGCATTTCCAACAGCTTCTTCATTCTTATAGGATTGAGCTGTATCAATTAAACGATAATCAACTAAAATGGCATCACTAACCACACGCTCGCATTCATCGATATTAGGAATTTGGTAAACTCCAAATCCTAAAATAGGCATTTTAATACCGTTTGATAATGTTTTGTATTCCACTAGGTTCTCCTTTCCACATCAAGATTTTGTGATTTCTTCGTTAAACAAATGCTGTTCTTTTTTAAGAACGATGTTTTGGTAGTTTTGAATTTTGCGGTTGAGTCGTCTGTGGGCTTCTTGCAATTCGGCAATGCGGGCTTCTAATTTGACACGTTCTTCTTCTAATAAGTCTAGCCTTGCTTGTTCGGTGCCATCACCTGCTTCCACCAAGCCCATGTACTCAATCAAGGATTCGATGCCAACGCCTGCTCTTCTGAAACAACGGACAAATTCCAAGGCCGCAATGTCACGTTCTGAAAAATCACGAACGCCCGACGCCTGACGTTTGACGCGTGGAATCAAGCCAATCCGCTCATAATAACGAATCGTATCTGCCGAAATCCCTGTCTGCTCGCTAACGGTTTTGATATTCATAGGTCATCTCCTCTCTTTGTTACCCTCAGTATATACCTTAGAGTCCACTCCAAGTCAAGCCCAAAAAGGAACTTTTTAGTAAAAGTATAATCGTTTTCTAAAATAGGCTGGAACACCAAAAAAAGCACCCAGACCAATCTAAGTGCTAAACAATTTCATCACTCTCTTCTATCGTCCCAATAGTCGCGGAAACGATTCAAATCAGGCAGGGACAAATTGCCTCTGTCTTTAGTCAAGGTAGCTAATTTACTGTGTCCCATAAAAGCCCCCAAAAAGAGCTTGGCCGACTTGGCTAGGAGAAGCTTCTTCTCTGCTCCAATAGAGTGAAAGGAGGTCAGACTAGCAGAGAGTTTCGACACAAATTCTCGATTAACCGCTAAATCGTTGATACTGGTAATGCCACTGGACATGAGGGTGTCAAACAAGGTATCAAACAAGAGTTTTAATTCTTGGCTTGATAAATCATCCGTCCACTGTTTAAAGGTTTTTTCAAGATTTCGGCTCAATTCTGTTGGATGCTCGGCAATTAGCCATTGGCCTGTTTCAGCGTCCATTTGCCAATTGGTCAAAGCGTGCTGCATGATGCCCACACCTTGACTTTGAACGATAACTGGCTCGATGTCATTGTACAACATCACCCCAACGATAGACTCTTCTGGTCGAATAACCCGCACCTTATCGCGAATTGCTCGGTAACCTTCTTTTGCAAGGTCGGCTTCATTAAGCCCTGGAGAATCCAACATATAAATCTGCGTGATTTGCGAGCGAAGGTCAGGACGCACATTGGCCGCCGCGTATAGGGCTAAATTGCCACCTTTAGAATGCCCTGACAAGGTAAAAGAACCCGCATTCTCACTTAAAATTTCTTCCAAATATTTCAAAGACGAACGATGAGCTGGGATTTCTCGCACATAACTCAGTTTGAAATCTTCCTTCCAACCAATCAAGGTGTCATCAGTCCCACGAAAAACCAGTTGGCGATAATCTAACTGAGGTAAACTAAAGACCATTGCCGCAAACTGTCTTTCGTATTCTTCGTCCACATCATTGACATAATAAGACACGTGCAAATCCGCAAAACGGTCCGATTCCGCCACTGTTTTTAGCAAATCAATACGTGATTTAGTCGCCAAAAAATTGCGGTCCAAGGTCTTTTCCCCCGTGCTATACGGACGAAAAACTTCTTGCACCAAGACATCCTTGGTCACATCGATACTGGCAGCCAGTTCTTCAAAACAAAAATAACCCAACTCATTTATGCACATTTTATCCGCCTCATTAAGTGGAAAAGCCTCGAAAGTCTTGTCTTGATGTTGCGTCACATAATCGTTTATTGTCCCCATAAGTCCCCCTTTTGCGAAACACGCCATCTGATTGCTGCTCAATGGGCAATCGTTTACACTCCTATTATCTCATATTTTTGAAAAAAAGATGGATTTTAACTGTATTTTTTTCATGTTTTTCTCATGTATTTTCAAAAAATGGCAAAAAAACAGTTAGGGCTGCTCCTAACTGTCAGCTTATTTGATAATGTGTTCCATACGGGTTTCTTGCGGGGTCATGCCTTGATGTTGGTAAAAACGCAGAGCCGCTTCATTGGCATTCCAAACGTTCAAGGTCACGTTGTAGCAACCAATCTCTTTCGCATAAGACAAGGCAAACTGGTACAACTGCTCCCCAATTTTGTGCCCACGCGCTGCCGCGTCCACACACAAATCATCGATAAACAAGGTTTTGTGAGGAACTTTTGGCGCTTGCGCTTCCTCAATGATAGTAAACATATGCCCCAACACCTTGCCCTCTTCGCCTTCATAGACAAAAATAGGACGCTTATCATCAGAAAGCAGATCTGCCAATTCTTGCTCCGTGTATTTCACACCTTTAGCTTGGAACAAATCAGGTCTTACTGCATGATGTACGGACAAAACTTGTTGCAAAAGGTCCATTAAGCTTGGAATATCAGCACTTGTCGCAGGTCTAATGGTCATGTCTAACTCCCCCATATCTCGTTTTATCTATTATACCATCTTCTTTGTGGCTTGTAACTACGGCAGAGCTTATTTTTCTAATGCCCTGGCCAAGCGGATGTTCCTCCTAGCACATTTACGACTTGGTAACCTTCTTGGTCCAAAAACAAACTTGCCCGCTCAGAACGCCCACCGATCTGACAAATCACATAATAAAGCATGTCCTTATCTAATTCTTGGTACCGTTCGACCAATTCACTCAATGGTAAATTAACCGCCGTTGGCACGTGCCCTGTGGCATATTCGTCTGGCTCACGGACATCAAGCACATGACATTGTTGTCTTTGCAGGTTTTCTTTCAGGTCCTGTGTTGTAATGGTTTTAATCATAATGCATCTTATCTCCTTTTTTATTCTCATTTATTAACATAAAAAGATGTTTTTTGTGTTATCGTTTGCATTTCTTAATGCCATTTTGTCAAAAAGGTGCTATACTTATCCTTAGTAACATTTATGCGTTCATAAAGGAGGCCTCATGACTAAACAAGAAATGGTTAATTATCTCTTAGGCTACTTGCTAAAGGAAAATTCGCAATACAAAGCAATTCATATTCCAGAGGATTTGTCAGGTCAAGAGTCCTTATTGCGTGCTCTATTAAATGTTCGTCCTCCAATGGCGACATCTCGGCACTTCCTCTCTGTTCAAAACGATTATTTGCAATTAAAAGCGGCAGAGCGTGTAGTGGTTTTTCTCAACCACTTACACACTGTTCCCAACGATGAGCGTTTTTACGTTTGGAAGGGGGATATTACACGGCTAAAAGTTGACGGTATTGTTAATACGGCGAGTCGTCATCTGCTAGGCTGCTTTGAACCTTTGCATAATTGCTCGGAAAATGCCATCCACACTTATGCGGGTGTTCAGCTGCGACAAGATTGTTACAATCTCATGGAGCAACAGCCTTATGAAGAACCAACAGGAACAGCCAAAATCACACCCGCTTACAATCTGCCTGCCAAATTTGTCCTACACACCGTCAGCCCTAATCTCAGTGGACCTCTGACCCCCATGTCTAAGGATTTGCTGACGCAAACCTATTTGGCTTGCTTGGGCTTGTCTGAGAAAAATCAGCTAGAATCCGTGGCACTACCTGCGATTAATTCTAGCAAGGACCCGCATTTTGTCGATGAAAATGTCGCCGAAGTCGCCGTCCAAACAACCAAACAATTCTTAGAACAAAGCCACTTTGTCAAAAAAGTCATCTTTGCCGTCAATAACGATAAAGAACGCCATATTTATCAAAAGTTGTTGAATTGATTCCAATCATCAACCTCAAAACCGTTAGCAATAGCTAACGGTTTTTTCTTACTCAACAATGGCTTTGGCAATGTCTTCTGGGCTGATATTGGCAAAGTAAAGGCTTGTGTCTATGGTTTGGAGTTTAGCTAGGACGTCTGAATACTCATAGCGAAGGCCAATAAGGGCTTTCTCAATATCTGAAACGTCTTTGATGCCAAAGAAGTCACCGTAGATTTTAATGCCCTGAATGATGGATTTGTCTATGTCAGCATAAATGGTTAGTTTACCTGATGGGTAGCGAACCGAGCGCTTGATTGTGTACTCAGGAGCTGTGCCGTAGGTCCAATCCCAGGTGCCAAATTGTTGGTCTGCCAAAGTCTGAATGGCTTGCAATTCCTGCTCTGAAAAATGGTATTGGGTCATGTCAGGGTACAATTCTCGCATTTTGTTGAGCAATTTTTCTGAGAAATCATCAACCGTGATTTTTTCAGGCAATTCATCCAAGATATTGGTCACACGCGCACGCACAGACTTCACACCTTTGGATTGGATTTTATCCTTTGAGATCTGCAAGGCATTGCCAAGAACGGTCATATCCACGTCAAAGAGCAGGCAACCGTGGTGCATCATTCGCCCCTTGTAGTAAGCTTGGGCATTACCACAAAATTTCTTGCCGTCAATCTCAAGGTCGTTTCGTCCTGTGAAAGTTGCCGTCACGCCGAGATCCGCCAAAGTGGCAATAACAGGCTGAGAAAAGGTCTTGAAATCAAAAGCCCCTTCTTGAGATTTGTTGGAAATAATCGTGTAATTGAGATTGTTGAGGTCGTGGTAAACGGCTCCGCCACCTGACAAACGCCGCACCACATGGATACCATGCTCATCTGTGTAAGCCTTATTTATTTCCTCAATAGCATTTTGATGCTTGCCGATAACAATAGTTGGCTCGTTAATCCACAGGATAAATAGCTCATCTTCTTCTAATAATTCACGAAAAGCATAGGCTTCCAAGGCAATGTTGTAGGCTGGATTGTGAGAATGATTGATAATGTATTTCATCTAATGGTCCTTATCTTTGAGAATGGCGAGGTGTTGGTGGGTTGTGAATGGCTTCTCCGATAGTATCCATGAAGGCTTCGTACATATTTTCAGAGAAGGTTGGGTGTCCATGAATGGCTTGCGCCACATCATCAACGGTCAATTCATTTTCCATAATGGTTGCGGCTTCGTTAATGAGTTCGGCTGCAGCAGGTCCAATAATGTGAACGCCAAGAATTTCATGGTATTTGCGGTCTGCAATGACTTTGACAAAACCTTGCGCTTCGTTAGATGCTAAGGCTCGTCCGTTGCCAGCAAAGCTTGATTTGCCAATTAAAACATCGCCGTATTGTTCTCGTGCCGCTTCTTCCGTCAGACCAACCATGGCAACTTCTGGATGGGTATAAACAGCTGCTGGGATGTATTTGAGGTTGGCTTTGCGATGATTGCCACGAATAGCATTTTCAGCAGCCACTTCGCCCATACGATAAGCAGCGTGCGCCAGCATTTTTTGCCCATTGACATCACCTGGAGCGTAAATGCCTGGGATAGAGGTTTCTTGGTAGGCATTGACTTTGATGCGGTTGCCTTCCATTTCCAGATTGAGGTTTTCAAGTCCTTGCATTTGTGGAACGCGTCCAATAGATAGCAGGGCTTTTTCAACTTGAATACTTTCGTGATTTGTAAGGGTCAAGGTCAACTGGTGATTGCTTTCCTTGATTTCCGCTACGCCAACATTGGTCTTGATGGTCATGCCCTTTTTAGTGAGAATTTTTTGCAATTCTTGAGACACTTCTTCATCCATGGCTGGAATAATGCGGTCTGCCATTTCGATAACAGTGACATCAACACCGTAAGACGCCCACACCAAACCAAGTTCAATTCCAACAACGCCACCACCCATAACAGCTAGTGACTTAGGCATTTCTCGCAAATCTAAAATATCATCAGAGGTCAAAACAAGAGGTGACTCAATACCTGGAATGTTAATCCGCGATACTTTTGAACCTGTCGCCAAAATAATACTGTGCCCCTGAATGGTTTGAGAGCCAATGGTTACGGTTTTATCTGGATTAACCTGAGCAAGACCATCAAAAATAGTAACCTTGTTAGCCTTCAAGAGCCCACGAACACCGCCTGTCAAGGTTTTAACAACCGAATTTTTAAAATCAACGGTTTTATCCATGTCAATGCTGTAATTGGTTGAGGCGAGGTTTATTCCGCGTCCAGCAGCAATTTTGAGTCCGTCCAAAATTTCAGCGTTTTTGAGATAAGTTTTGGTTGGAATACAGCCAACATTGAGGCAGGTACCACCAAATTCAGATTTTTCAACGATGGCTACTTTAGCTCCTAATTGAGCCCCACGAATAGCGGCATAATAACCTGCAGGACCGCCACCGACGACAATCATATCGTATTCCTCAGCTGCCAGCAACACTTTGTCATGGTTGGTTTTGACCACTGAAACGGCTGGCGGAACGACCAAGCCTGCTGCAGTTAGGTCTGAGACAGCTTTATCGGCTGTCCTTTGCAGACTTGATTCGACGGCCTCACCCTCAGCACCAATGTAACCAATGATTTCTGTGACAGGGACAACATCGCCTGCAGGATGCACAATCTTTAAAAGTACCCCTGAATCCTCGGCTTCGATTTCCATATTGGTTTTGTCAGACATGATTTCAAGGAGAATATCGCCCTCGTTCACAGGATCCCCTTCGGCTTTTTTCCACTCTAAGATTTCGCCCTCTTGCATGTCAACGCCGAGCTTGGGCATGATAATTTCTACTGCCATTGCTTTTTCCTTTCTGTTAATTAGATGAGCAATTCCAAAGGATTTTCAAGAAGTGCTTTCAAATCCAGCATGAATTTGGCACCGTTCATGCCATCCACTAGCCTGTGGTCAATGGTCAAACTCGTTCCCATAATAGGACGAATAACCACCTCACCTTCATATGCTACTGGCGTATCAATCGTCGCTGAAATACCTAAAATAGCCGAATTTGGCTGGTTGATAATGGGGTTAAATGATTTAGTGCCAAACATCCCCAGATTAGTGATTGAGAAGGTTGATCCTGACATTTCTGCCGCTTTTAATTTGCCAGCCTGCGCTTTTTGAATGATGTCTTTTGAAGCCACCACGAATTCTGACAAAGTCATTTGGTCTGCACCGTGAACCACAGGTACCACTAAGCCGTCTGAAAGCCCAACGGCAATTCCTAAATTCACAAAATGATGGAGTTCAATGTCTTGCGCATCATGTATCAAAGAAGCGTTAAGAAAATGGTGTTCTTCCTTCATCAAGGTTTTAACTACAGCAAGCCCAATCAAATCGGTAAAGGTCACCTTGTAACCTGTTTTGGTCTTGATTGGCTCAAGCAATTGCTGACGCAGCGCTATGAGATTGGTCATGTCGATATCGTAATTTAAGGTAAAGGTTGGCGCCGTGAAATAAGATTGGGTCATGCCTCTTGAAATAGCCTTACGCATAGCAGACATCTTGATCACTTCAACGCCGTCTTGGGCTTGATTCACAGCAAGAGGTGTTTTTTGCGAAGTAGCCACTTTTTCTGCTGGCACACTGGCTAAAACATCTTCTTTGGTAATTTTGCCACGCTCCCCTGTACCAACCAAAGTATTCAAATCAACGCCCTTATCTTGCGCAATCTTGCGAGCCAAAGGTGTCACGCGCACTGCCTTAAAGGCCTGCACATCTGCTTCATGCACACGCCCATTGGCACCGCTTCCCGTCACTTTTTCAAGGTCAATCCCTCGCTCCCGCGCTAGCTTTCTAGCAGCTGGGGTCGCACGAACCTTGCCATTATCCACTTTTTTAGGGGCAATAGCTGGCGCTGACACACCTGACAAGGATTGGGCTGGCGCTTCCTGAGTTGACGGACTTGGACTAGCCGTCTCCTCTCCCACAGAATCAGGAAGGGCTTCACCTGCTGCACCGATGTATCCGATTACTTTGGTCACAGGCACAACATCACCCGCAGGATGCACGATTTTCAAAAGAACTCCTGAATCCTCAGCTTCAATTTCCATATTGGTCTTGTCAGACATGATTTCAAGCAAAATATCGCCCTCTTGGACACTATCTCCTTGGGCTTTTTTCCACTCTAGGATTTCACCTTCTTGCATATCTACGCCGAGTTTTGGCATAATAATTTCCTTTGCCACAGGCCACACCTCCCTTAGTTGTCGCGTCCATTGCGTGCCATTTGATACAGAGCAGCTTTAATTTTTGTCACATCTGGTAAAATACCTTCTTCCAAGACGCGAGCATAAGGCACTGGCACATCTTCACTAGCCAGTCGCACGATAGGATAGTCTAAGTAATCAAAAGCATCACTCTCAGTCACCCGCGCAGCAATTTCCCCAATAAAGCCACCTGTTTTGTAGGCATCATTAACCAACATGAGGCGTCCTGTCTTTTTAACCGACTGGATAATCAGGTCCATATCAAGCGGGATAAGGGTCCTTGGGTCAACCACTTCAACGCTGATACCATCTTGTGCCACCTCGTCAGCTGCCTGCAGCACACGCTCCAACATTCGGCCATAAGACACAATTGTCACATCTGTTCCTTCACGCTTAATCTCACCCTTACCAAGTGGTAGATACTCCTCAACATCCAAACTCACTTCTTCTTTTTTGCCGTAGAGGGCTTTTGGTTCCATGAAAATGACAATATTATTATCTCGAATGGCTGATTTTAAGAGCCCTTTAGCATCGTTAGCCGTTCCTGGTGCAACCACCTTAATGCCTGGAATATGGGTCAACCAAGCCTCTAGCGATTGCGAATGTTGGGCAGCTGAGCCGATGCCAGAACCAGAGGCCACACGGAAGGTCACGGGTGTTTTTAGACCACCACCAAACATATAATTGTTTTTAGCACCGTTATTAACAATGGCATCAAGGGCAATGGTGATGAAATCCATAAAGGTCACATCCACAATAGGACGCAGACCTGTAATAGCAGCCCCAATAGCGCTCCCTGCAATCGCCGCCTCTGAAATCGGTGTGTCTTTCACTCGTTTGGCACCAAATTCTTCAATCAGACCTACAGACGTTCCAAAGTCACCACCATAAATCCCGACGTCCTCACCCATGAGAAAAACCATGTCGTCTTTGCGCATTTCCTCAGCCATCGCAAGATTAATGGCTTCACGAAAGGCCATTTGTTTTGTTTCAGTCATTATATCTCTCCTTTTTGATGCAAATGCCTAGTCAGCCCAAACATCTTCAAATGCCACTGCTAAATCTGGCTCAGGGCTATTTTGAGCAAAAGCGTAAGCGTCATCGATTTCTTTGACCACTTGAGCATCCAAAGCATCCAATGCTTCAGCGTCAACCAAGTGATTGTCCGTCAAATAGGTGCGAAAGAGGACCAGCGGGTCTTTTTTCTTCCACTCATCGACTTCTTCCTTGCTGCGGTATTTTCCAGCATCGGCCGTTGAATGCCCAAACCAGCGGTAAGATTCTACTTCCACGATGGCTGGTCCCTTACCAGCACGCACATGCGCAACCGCCTTGCCCATCGTGTCGTAAACCGCCAACACATCATTGCCATTTTCACAGTAAAAACCTGGAATGCCGTAAGCTTCCGCACGCGTGTAAAGGTGAGGGGTGTTGGTTGCTTTTGTGATGTCCATCGAAATACCGTAACGGTTATTGATGATAAAGAAAATCACTGGCAAGTGCCATGTGGCAGCTAGGTTCACGGATTCATGGAAAGACCCTTCGTTGGTTGCTCCATCACCCGAAAAAGCCACGACAATATTGCCTGTTTGCTTGTAGTCTTGTGTCAGGGCAGCACCAACAGCTAGGGCATAGCCACCCCCTACAATACCATTGGTACCGTAATTGCCTTTTTCAAAATCCGCTAGGTGCATCGAGCCCCCACGACCTTTAGATACCCCATTCACCTTGCCTGCCAATTCGGCCATCATTTTATTCAAATCCATGTCCTTGGCAATACACTGCCCATGCCCACGGTGATTTGAAAAAATAATATCATCATAGGTCAAGTGAGCCATAGCCCCAACACTAGCTGCTTCTTCCCCCACAGAAAAATGCGTCATGCCTTGCACAAAGCCTCGGCGGACGAGTTTATTGATGCGCAGGTCAAACTCACGAATGCGCTGCATTTTTAGATACATCTCTATATAGTTTTCACGTGACAAATTCATCTGATTGCCCTCCAAAATTTCCATGTCTTATTTTATTTATCATAAGCTATTATTGGTCAAATCACAAATTATTTAACCGCTTTTTTGAAAACGATTTAAAGAAAAAAACAACCCTGAAAACAGTTCAGCCATTTTCAAAGGTTGTTTGGATGGGTTAGTCGCTAATTGCGTTTCCTGTATAAAGTTGGTAATAGCGTCCTTTTTGCGCCATCAAATCATCATGGTTACCCCGTTCGATGATACGACCACGCTCAAGCACCATGATGCAATCAGCATTGCGAACCGTTGACAAACGGTGGGCAATAACAAAAGTTGTGCGCCCTTTCATGAGAGCGTCCATCCCTTCTTGGACGTGCACTTCTGTCCGTGTGTCAATAGAAGAGGTTGCCTCATCCAAAATCAAGGCTGGTGGATTGGCTACCGCCGCACGCGCAATCGCTAGCAACTGACATTGCCCTTGTGAAAGATTGCTACCATCACCAGTCAAAACAGTGTCATAACCTTTCGGCAGGCGTTTGATGAAGTCATGAGCATTGGCTAATTTAGCGGCCTCGATACACTCCTCATCTGATGCCGTCAGGCGACCATAACGAATATTGTCCATCACCGTTCCTGTAAAGAGGTGTGTGTCTTGAAGCACAATCCCTAGGCTATGGCGAAGATCTGCTTTCTTGATTTTGCGGATGTTGATACCATCGTAATGGATTTTCCCTTTTTGAATATCGTAAAAACGGTTAATCAAGTTGGTAATAGTGGTTTTCCCAGATCCAGTTGAACCGACGAAGGCAATCTTTTGCCCAGGTTCTGCAAACAAATTGATATCATGCAAGACCATCTTGTGGTCGTTGTAACCAAAGGTTACATCTGAGAAAGTCACGCCACCTTCAAGTTTGTGGTAGGTCACCGTACCATCCTCGTGTGGGTGTTTCCATGCCCACATACTTGTGGTTTCTGGCACCTCTTGGATGTGACCAGCAGCGTCCACCTTGGCATTCACCAGCTCAACATAACCTTCGTCCCCTTCCACATCAGCATCAAGTAAGGTAAAGACACGGTCAGCACCCGCCATCGCCATAATAACCGAGTTGATTTGTTGGCTGATTTGTGTAATTGGGTTGGTAAAGCTACGGTTTAGGGCTAGGAAAGACACCAAGGTCCCCAAAGACAAGCTGGCGTGATCATTTAGGGCTAAAAAGGCACCCAACATGGCACAAAGCACGTAAGAAATATGCCCGATATTAGCCGACACTGGCATCAAAATATTGGCATAAATATTGGCACTTGTGGCAGAGTATCGCAATTCTTGATTGATGGTTCTAAAATCAGCCTTGGCACGCTCCTCGTGATTAAAGACCTTAACCACCTTTTGCCCTGTCATCATTTCTTCGATAAAGGCATTGACACGACCAATATCGTTTTGTTGTTGGTGGAAATGTTTAGACGAACGTGTGCCAATCTGACGAGCTACCAGCAGCAAAATAGCCACCATGACAAGCGATAGCATGGACAAAGGAAAGCTCAACATAAGCATGCTAGTAAAGGTTACCACGATAGAAAAGGTTGAATTGACCACTTGCGGGATACTTTGACCAATCAATTGACGCAGCGTATCCACGTCGTTGGTGTAGATAGACATGATATCCCCATGAGCATAGGTATCAAAATACTTAATTGGCAAACGCTCCATATGGGTAAAGAGGTCCAAACGAATGCGACGCATGGTTCCTTGCCCAACGTAAACCATCAAACGGTTGTAACCGTAAGAACTTAAAACCCCCACGATACCAACCAAAATCAAGCGAAAAATAGCCCGTGCCAATCCTGAATAATCAGGATTTTGGGCAGCTAAAAGAGGGGTGATGTAGCTATCAATCAAGGTTTGCATGAACAAACTAAAGCGTACCATACACAGTGCCGTCACCAAAATCAGCAATAGCACCAGCAAAAAATGCCATTTGTAGTTGCTAAAAACATAGGCCAAGACCCGTCTTAGAGTGTCTTGTTTGTTCACTTCTTTTTGTGTTTGGGACATTAGGCACCACCTTCCATATCAAAATCTCCATCATCTTGTTGTTGCACATCATTGATTTCACGGTAAATAGCATTGGTTTTGAGTAATTCGTCGTGACTGGCAAATCCTGAAATCTTACCGCCGTCAAGCACCAAGATTTTATCAGCATGTTGGATACTTGAGATACGTTGAGCGATAATAATCTTAGTTGTGCCAGGAATGGTTTCAGCAAAGGAACGACGGATATTGGCATCTGTCGCTGTATCAACGGCACTGGTTGAATCATCCAAAATCAAGACTTTTGGCTTTTTCAACAAAGCACGTGCGATACAAAGGCGTTGTTTTTGCCCACCAGATACGTTGCTACCACCTTGCTCAATCCACGTATTGTATTTATCAGGGAAACGCTCGATAAATTCATCCGCACAGGCTTGGCGACAAGCTTCAATGCATTCTTCTTCCGTCGCGTCCTCATTTCCCCAGCGAAGATTATCCAAAATAGTTCCTGAAAAGAGGATATTTTTTTGTAACACAACGGCAACTTGGTCACGCAAAACTTCCAAATCGTATTGGCGGACATCATGACCACCCACAGTAACGGAACCAGCATCCACATCGTAAAGACGGGAAATCAAGTTTGCAAATGAGGTTTTTCCTGAACCTGTACCACCGATAACACCGATAATCTCACCCGATGCAATAGACAAATCAATGTCAGATAGCACTTCCTCACCACTACCATGCTTGTACGAAAAATGCACATGGTCAAAACAAATGCTGCCATCTGGCACTTCCATCAATGGATTTTCAGGATTCACAATATCTGCTTTTTCCGTCAACACTTCTGATATCCGCTCAGCACTGGCCGTACTCATGGAAATCATGACCATAATCATAGACAACATCATCAAAGACATCATCATGGCAAAGATATACGAAAAGAGCTACGTCAATTCCCCTGTGGTCAAGCTTCCTGCCACGATAAAGTGTGCCCCAAACCACGACAAGCAAATCATACACGCGAAGATGATAAACATCATGATTGGGTTATTGAAAATGACAATTTTTTCAGCCTTAACAAAAAGCTGGTAAATGTTCTCTGCTGCCTTGGTGAATTTTTTATTTTCATAATCTTCGCGCACAAAGGCTTTTACCACGCGAATACCAGAGATATTTTCTTGAACACTGGCATTGAGTTCATCGTATTTACGAAAAACGTAATTAAAACTCGTCATGGCTCTGCGCATGATAAAGTAGAGCGAAGTTGCTAAAATCACTACCGCAATCAAAAACATGATACTCAAGCGACGGTCAACCACAAAGCACATAAACATACTGAAAATCACGGTTAAAGGTGCTCTGACTGCCACACGGATAATCATTTGGTAGGCATTTTGGACGTTTGTGACATCCGTTGTCATCCGCGTCACCAAACCAGCCGTGCTGTATTTATCGATATTAGAAAAGGCAAAGGTCTGAATATTATCGTACATCCCCTCACGTAAATTAGCCGCAAAACCAGCCGAAGCTTCTGCCGCAAATTTCCCAGCTAAAAAGCCAGTTGTCAAACCACAAATGGCTAGAAATAGCATTAACAAGCCAAATTTCATAGCGACAGCCATATTACCCGCCTGAATCCCTTGGTCAATCAATTGGGCGATAACAAAAGGAATCGACATATCAAAAAAGACTTCCAAAGCAGCACACAAGGGCGCTAGCAAAGACGGTCTTTTGTACTCCTTAACGTGTGCAAGCAGCGTCTTAATCATTCTCGTCACCTCTTTCTACGACATTATAGTAGGCTTTTTCTAACAAGACATGGAAGGTTTCTTGTTCTTCCTGACTAAAGTTGCCAATAATTTCACATTCCGAATCGTCCAAGTAAGCCTTCAATCTCTCCATCAAAGCGCTCCCATCGTCTGAAATACGAACCCGTTTAATCCGCTTGTCCTTCTCATCTTGGCTGATGAGAATCATGTTTTTCTGATTCAAGCGTGCCAACAAGCCCGCCATAGTTGGCTGCGATACCTCAAATTCTTTTTCCAATTCTTTGTAGGTATAACTGGCTTCCGTTTTCTTCAGAAAAAGTAAAATCCAAGACTGCATAATCGTAATATTATACGGCTTTAGGAAATGGTTCATGTTTTGCTCCAAACGGTGTGCGATTCGCTTGACTAACCAGCCATAAGGCGCGTTTTTCGTTTCCATCCTTACCTCCAAATGTGCTCAAAAACGCATAAAAACGTCTCCAAACATTTCTCTCACTAATGATTATACAAAATGATTTTCCGAAAACCAATAGCCTGCTATCTATTTATTTCTACAAAGAGTTGGATATGAAAAATGGAGCCAAATCGACTCCATTTGTTTTTTGTATGCAAGTTCAGACTTCTGATACTAGCCTTCGACTTGTTCGCTGAGTTCTTCCCATTCTGACATGAGGACTTCTTGTTGCTCGCTCAAGGCATCCAATTCTTTTTGCAGGTCAACCAACTCCGTAGCATCATTTGTGGCAAGCATGGCTTGGTTAATGCTTTCTTCCTTGTTTTCAATGTCTTCCAATTGATTTTCAATGTCAGCAATGCGGCGAGTGAGTTTGCGGAGTTCCTTTTGGTTGGCTTTTTGGGCATGGTAATCATTGGTTGGTGCTTTTTCAGACACTTCCGCAGGCTTTTCTTGCCCTTCTTCGGCTTTTAGACGGGCCAATTCTTCCAGCTCTGCCTTTTTCTCAAGGTAATAATCGTAATCACCAAGATAAAGGGTTGAGCCTTCTTCTGAGATTTCCAGCACTTTTGTTGCCACGCGGTTAATGAAATAACGGTCGTGACTGACAAAGAGAAGGGTGCCATCAAAATCAATCAAGGCATCTTCCAAAACTTCTTTGCTATCAATATCCAAGTGGTTGGTTGGCTCATCTAGGATAAGGAAATTGTCATTCTGCATTGACAATTTCGCAAGAAGCAAGCGAGCACGTTCGCCACCTGATAGCATAGCAACTGATTTTTTGACGTCATCTCCTGAGAAAAGAAAAGCTCCCAGACGGTTACGAATGTCCACTTCTGGCGTGGTTGAAAAATCATTCCACAATTCGTCCAGCACGGTGTTGGTCCGCGTGAGATTAGACTGCGTTTGGTCATAGTAACCCACTTCGACATTGGCACCGTAAGTAGCAGTTCCCTTGATAAATGGCACTTGCCCCACGATAGACTTAATCAAGGTTGATTTACCAATACCATTTGGTCCGACGATGGCAATGGCATCGCATTTTTTAACGTCAATGTTAATCGGCTCAGACAAGATATGATTGTCGTAACCAATTGCCATATCTGTGACGGTCAAGACCACATTTCCTGAAACCTTGTCCGCGTGGAAGGTCATATGGGCTGATTTTTGCCCAGCGCTTGGTTTATCCAAACGTTCCATTTTCTCTAATTGTTTGCGGCGGGCTTGGGCACGTTTTGTCGTTGAGGCTCGAACGATATTGCGTTGCACGAAACATTCCAATTTGGCAATTTCTTTGGCTTGTTTTTCGTAATTTTTCGCTTCAAGGGCTAATTTTTCCGCCTTCAAGTCCATGAAAGTCGAATAATTACCCACATAACGGTCAAGCGAATGCGGATTCAAGTCCAGCGTAATCGTTGCTACCTTATCCAAGAAATAACGGTCGTGGCTGACGATGATCAAGGCGCCTTGGTAATTGACCAAATAATTTTCCAGCCAAGCAATGGTTTCGATATCCAAGTGGTTGGTCGGCTCGTCCAAGACCAAAAGTTCTGGTTTTTCCAGCAACATTTTGGCAAGGGCTAGGCGGGTATTTTGCCCTCCTGACAATTCCGAAATCTTCATTTGCCACATGGATTCATCAAATTTAAAACCGTTTAAAATAGCCTTGATATCCGCTTCGTAGGTAAAGCCGCCCTTCACGCGAAATTCTTCTGATAAGCGGTCATAATCTGACATTAACTGGTCAAAGGCATCGCCTGTCACCTCTGCCATCTGCATTTCCATGCGACGCAGACGGTTTTCCATGCTCCGCACGTCATCAAAAACGTGCAGCATTTCATCAAAAATCGTATTTTCCGATTCAAAACGGCTATCTTGTGCCAAATACGACAGGCTTAAATCCCGTTTTTGGTTAATCTCACCAGAAGTCGGTGCTTCTTCGCCAACCAAAATTTTCAGCAAAGTCGATTTTCCCGCACCGTTTCGCCCAACCAGCGCAATGCGGTCTTTTTCATCTACTTGAATATTGATATTATCAAATAACACATCGCCCGAAAATGAGCGTTCCAATTTATTACCTTGTAAAATAATCATAGGTCTATTTTACCAAATCACGAGTCGTTAAACTAGAAGAATGTCAAAAAATCTGCCAAAATCAGCAGATTTTCCAAACAAACCATTTTTAAGAAGCATAAAGTTTCTTGACATTTTCAATATCAACAGGCTGAATGCCATAATAAGAGCCTGATGATTGCATGACAGACTGTTGGCTATCATCGTGGTCCAAGCCAATCGCGTGCCCCAATTCATGCTCCGCCGTGTAAACAATTCGATAATAACTGTAACCGTAGTTGTTCTCCGTCAAATAATAGGTGTTCAACTTGACCTTGACATACTTGATTTCATTGGTGAGAGCATCGGTTTCAGCCTCGGCCACTCCTGCGGCTTTTGATTGGGCATCTGAGTACTCGTTCAAAACAATCCCTGCCAAACTCTTGTCAGGAACGATGTTGAAGGTAAAAGCCCCTGTATCATTCCAAGCCCTGATGGCTTCTTCATAAGCATAAACCAAGGTCGTGTTGTCCGTATCAATATAAACCGTCGCACTGGCATTTTCCCAACGCTCGCCCGCATGATGGCTGTCCTGGTCAATAGTGAGGTTGTTCAAACACCCAACCAAATCGTCATCTTGTGTGGACACATAAGTCACCACACGGTCTTTGACATCTAAAATAGCATTGGCAATAGCTGATTGGCTATGATTAGCGTAATAAAGCAAGCCAAAAATTAGAAGTCCCAGCACCACCACCGTCTCGACCAAACCCCAAAAAAGATTCCAAATCAGCCGAAACACAAGTCTGAGAATAAAGAAAATCATGTTTACAAAAGACCGCATCCACCTTCTCCTTTTTATGTATTTTTGAAAACGCTTAATTCATCATTATTACCTCAAGTATACAAAGCTTTGGCTTAAAAAACGAGAAAAAGCACCCAAAAATAAGGAAAACCTTATTCTTGAGATGCTCATTCTGCTCCTTTTCAAAACGGATTAACGCACTTCCATGACAACTGGTAAAATAGCTGGACGGCGTTTGGTTTGGTCAAACAAGAACTTAGCCACGTCATCACGGACAGCTCCTTTTAATTCGCCCCAGTCAAAACTGTCTTGTGCCAAGTAATTTTCAACCGTTTGGTTGACCAATTCTGCTGCCTCTTGCAAGATATCACGGCTTTTCTTCACATAAACAAAGCCACGCGTATGAATTTTAGCTTTTGATACGATTTTCTTTTCGCGTTTGTTGACTGTCAAAGCCACGATGAAAATACCGTCTTCTGACAAGACTTTACGGTCACGAAGGACGATATTGCCGACATCACCAATCGCATTTCCATCAATCATCACATCACCAGCAGGAACACTGCCTTCGTGGTGGAAACCATCTTTTTCAAGTACCATAACGTCCCCACGTTTGACAATATAAATGTCCTCGGGATACATCCCAACTTCTTGTGCCAAGTCTGCGTGGGCAGAAAGGTTGCGGTATTCCCCTTGGATAGGGAAGAGGTATTTAGGTTGCAACAAGTTAATCATCAATTGCAAGTCACGGGCATTGGCATGACCAGATACGCACAAATCTTGTGTGATGAGTTTAACCGTTCCACCTGCTTTGTAGATAAGGTTCTCAACGCGAGCCACAACAGCTTCTTTTGAAGTGCTTGGAGTGGTTACGATATACACCAAATCACCGTCTTTGATTTGAACATAGCGGTGACGTCCCAAAGCCATTTTTTGCAAACCATTGATTGGCTCACCCATACGTCCAGCTTCCAAGATAATCAATTCATGGTCTTCGAATTTATGCATATCTTTTGGCTTAACAATGAGTTTTTCATCTGCCACGCCCAAGCGTTTCATGCGAATAGCGGTACGGATGATATTTTCCGCATCAAAACCAGTCAAGACCACACGGCGACGGTGTTCAGCGGCAGAATCAAAAACTTGTTGGATACGAGAAAGGTTTGACGCCACAGCCGCAATGATAACACGCCCTTCGGCATTGGCAATCACGTCATCAATTTCTGCCCCAACTTCTGATTCACTAGCCGTTAAAACATGACTTGTCGCATTGGCAGAATCTGACAACAAAGCCAAAACGCCGTCACGACCAATTTCAGTCAAGCGTGCTAAGTCTGTACGGTAGTATTTACGGGCAGCTTGGTCAAATTTAAAATCACCAGTATAGACAATTTGACCTTCATCTGTACCAACCACAATCCCTAAACTTTCTGGAATAGAATGGGTCGTTTTGAAGAAGGAAATGGTCGCATCCGCAAACTCAATCTCTGTTTCTGCGTCAATGACATGAAACTGATTGAATTTCTTCACATTGTTGTTTTTCTTCACAAAAAGCTTAGCAAGCTCAATCGTAAGTGGTGACCCAAAGACAGGTACCTTCATTTCTGACAAAATGTAAGGCAAAGCCCCAATTGCATCTGCGTGACCATGTGTCAAGAAAATCCCTTGAACACGTTTTTTATTTTCAATCAAATAATCTAGATTTGGAATGACCTCATCAACACCCAATTGTTCATTTTCAGGATATTTCAAACCAGCATCTAAAATAAAAATAGAATCGTTCACTTCAACCACATACAGGTTTTTACCGTTTTCACGGACTCCACCTAGGGCAATTAGTTTAATATCGCTCATGACGATGTTTTCTCCTTCATTGATTTTTTAATACAAGCAACGCCAGTTGCTTCATGATAATACAAACGGTCCTTGCACCAAACGGTTAACAAGTCGAATTACAGCTCTTTCATTATAGCATATTTTCAGAAGATTTTCTTCTTTTACACTTGGAAAGATTGCTTTAAACAGCAAAAAAAGATACCCTAAGGCATCTTTCACACATTTAATCAAACAGCTGGTAGTAATCCGCAATCGTCATGTCTTTCTTTTCCTCTTGATTGAGGTCTTTGACGATTTTACCATCTTTCATGACAATCAAGCGATTACCATAATGCAAGGCATCCTCCATGTGATGGGTAATCATCAAGGCTGTTAGTTGGTCCTTTTGGACAAACGTATTGGTCAAATGCATCAGAGAAACGCTGGTTTTGGGGTCAAGGGCTGCGGTGTGTTCATCCAGCAGCAACAATTCAGGGCGTTTGAGCGTTGCCATCAATAAACTCAAGGCCTGACGTTGTCCCCCAGATAAAAGACCTGTCGGCGTTTCCAAATGCTTTTCCAAACCATTGCCAGTCTTAGCCACCAAGGCCTGAAATTCTTCTGTAAAAGCGTGAATGTTGCGAGGGACCAAACCACGTTTTTCGCCACGGTATTTAGCAATAAGGAGGTTTTCTGCCACGGTCATTCGAGGAGCCGTTCCCATCTTAGGGTCTTGAAAAACACGCGCCAAATCACTCGCTCGTTTCTCAGCAGGCAAATGGGTCACGTCCTTACCCAAGATGAAAATGCTGCCGCTAGTCAACATCAAAGTCCCCGCAATCACGTTGAAAAGGGTTGATTTTCCAGCACCATTGCCACCCAAAATTGTCAAAAAATCATGTTCATAAATCGTCAAATTCACATGGTCAAGGATGGTTTTGACATTATCCAAACCGTTATTAACCTGAACGGTCGCTTCTTTTAATTCTACAACTTTTTTCATCGCGATAAGGTCACTCCTTTGAAAAATTTATCTTTGAGAACAGGTACCATAAGACAAATAGCCAAAATAATGGCACTAAACAATTTGAGGTAGTTGGTATTGAAACCAAGTGCAATCACGCCAGCAATCAAGAATTGGTACAAGATAGCTCCCACAACCGTTGCCACAAGACGTTCTAATAAGGTCAGATTGGTCGAATAAAGAACCTCACCAATGATAATGCTAGCCAAACCGATAACAATGACACCAATCCCTTTTGACACATCAGCATAGCCATCTTGCTGACTAATCAGAGCACCTGACAAGGCAATCAGCCCATTTGAAACCACCAAGCCCATGACTTCCATACGGTCGGTATTGATGCCAAAACTCTTAGCCATATCACGATTATCACCCGTAGCAATATAAGCCTGCCCAAGTTTTGTATATAGGAAGAAAATCAGCCCCGCAATCACGAGAATAACGGCTAACAACCCAATCACCAAAAGGTTAGTTGTTGCTGAAAAAGGCAGCAAGTCTTGAATGGTCTTAATATCCAGCAAACCAAGATTAGCACGCCCCATAATCATCAGCATGATAGAATTACATGAGGTCATTACCAAAATCCCTGCCAAAATGGTTGGAATTTTACCTTTGGTGTAGAGTAAGCCAGTCACAAGACCTGCCACACAGCCTGCCAACATTCCCGCAAAAGTCGCTAGAATAGGATGAATGCCTTGATTCATCAAGGTAACCGCCACTGCACCACCCAAGGGGAAAGAACCCTCAGTCGTCATATCTGGGAATTTCAAAATACGAAACGTGAGGTAAATACCGAGTCCAAGAATTCCCCACAAAAGCCCCTGTGAAACCGATGAAATAATCATGTGCCTCTCCTTTTCTAATTCTTATCTGCCTCAACGGCTACGGTTGCATGAGACAAAACGTCTTCTGGAATAGTAATGCCAAGCTCCCTAGCCGCTTTTAAATTCAAGGTTGGTGTTCCTGTATTGACCACCTTAACAGGAACTTCTGATACTTTTTTACCTGCCAATAATTTCACGGCAATCTTAGCCGTTTTGACACCCAAATCGTATTGGCTCTGTGCCACAGAAGCAATGCTTCCTTGCTCAACCATGGTATCCACGCATGAGTAAATTGGGATTTTAGCTGCGTTGGCTGCACTCACAACGCTCGTGAAAGCTGAAGCAATGGTGTTGTCCTGAGGAACAAAGATAGCATCGACTTTGCCAGTCATCACAGACATGGTTGTTGTGATTTCATTAGTTGACGGCACAGCGTATTCCACAACATTGATGCCAGCAGATTTGGCATATTCTTTAAATTGAGCCACTTGTGACACTGAGTTGTCCTCGCTGCTAGCATACAAAACACCAATCGTTTTCGCATTTGGCGTGATGCTCTGGATGAGTTCTACCGTTTGTTTGAGCGGTACTTGGTTGGAAACCCCTGTTACATTGCTATTTGGTTTCCCAAGATTTTTAACCAGTTTTGCTCCAACTGGGTCTGAAATAGCCCCCATCACAACTGGGATATCACTCGTAGCCGAAGCCAAACCTTGTGCCGCTGGCGTTGCAATCCCAATCAAAACATCGCTTTTAGCATTGACCAATTGCTTACTCATGGTCTGAATCTTACTTTGATCCCCTTCAGCATTTAAAACCGTGATATCCGCATTTGACTTGTCATAACCCGCATCAGCCAAACCATCTTCAATCCCTCGCTCAATCTCATCCAAAGCCTCGTGGGTCACGTATTGCAAAATACCGATTTTAACCTTTTCATTGCGATGCGAATCACTCTTGGTTTGGTCATAAAGCATTGACCCCACCACTAATACCACTAAAACAATTAACGTTCCAATAAGTCCTTTATTTTTCATACGTGTCTCCCTTTATCTCACCTATTAAAGACTGACTTTGCCTGTCAAACCATTCTCATCATTGCCATATCATCGAGCCTGCTAAAAAGAAAAGCGTGTAGTAAATGCCTACTACACGCCTTATCCAACTTTGTCATTAAGACTAGCGCATAGATACTTTTTAGAAGTACTCTAAAAGTCGTATCTATGCCACAACATAAACACAACTCTACCTACGCCAACCTTGCCAACTTGTAAGAGCTTGTGTCATGTTCATCCTAATATCCTCCTGAAATAGTGTTTTTTATAATTATATACTAAATTCTGAAAATTTCAAGAGATTTGATTAATTTTTTTGGGCTATAATTATATCTCTTGTTTTCTCGATTTCTCTAAGTGCTGGAGACATACAAATGTTAATATTGTGGGTTACTTCTCAATTTGTAAATCATTTCTGAAATAAAAATACCTGCTTCATTTTCGTAACCGATAAAATCGTTGACGTCTTCTAGTTGTTCGTCAAAGATATCGATTTCATTTTTGGAATAATCTTTATCGTATTCCCAATTTGGCAAGTGACTACTGATTTTTTTGAATTCATCACTTGAATAAATGCTATTTAGTTTCATTTTTATAAACTCCATGTCGTTTTCTGATGTTTCTTCGTGTTGGATTGTTGATACAACATTACCAGTATCTGGATTGACAACGACGGTAGAGACTGCACCACGATATTGTTTCGATGGTAAACCGTCCTTATCGTACTTAGTATTTGTTACTTCCAGCGGATTAATTAAAGCATCTGTCAATGTCTGAATTGTACCACCACGTTCAATAGCTCTTTCAGTTGTATGTTTTGATATTCCTGTAATTTCTACATTGTCAACTGCTTTCACGCAAATTATACCATTTTCTAACTCTCTACGCTTAACTAAAATAGCTTTTTTTATGGTATAATATAGGGATTGAACACATGAGATTAGAAAGGAGGCGTCGTAAGGTTATGGGGCTTTGATGCTGCTACTGACAGCCTTACGGCAACTTTTATCATGTCATTTGATGGTTTTTTTCTACACCATTTAACCAAGGAACTCCAAGGCGAGCTGATTCATGGGCGGGTGCAAAAGGTCAATCAGCCTTTTGAGCGTGAACTTGTCTTGACCATTCGGAACAATCGTCAAAATTACAAGCTTCTTCTATCTGCTCACCCTGTTTTTGGGCGGGTGCAAATTACAAAAGCAGATTTTCAAAACCCGCAAACGCCTAATACTTTCACGATGATTATGCGGAAATACCTGCAAGGTGCGGTGATTGAGGATATTCGTCAAATCGAAAATGACCGTATTTTGGAGATTGCCTTTTCTAATAAAAATGAAATTGGCGACAACATCAAGGTCACTTTGGTGGTTGAAATCATGGGAAAACACAGCAATATCATTTTGATTGACAAGGCTGAGCACAAAATCATCGAATCTATCAAACACATCAGTTTCTCTCAAAATAGCTACCGTACGATTTTACCAGGTTCAACTTATGTTGCCCCTCCTCAAACCAATGCCAAAAATCCTTTTACCGTGCCAGACCAGACCTTATTTGAAATACTGCAAACGGAAGATTTGGCACCACGTCACCTGCAAAAACTCTTCCAAGGTTTAGGACGTGATACGGCTGAAAACCTCTCTCACCAACTCAGCACAGACAAATTAAAACAATTCCACGCTTTCTTTAATCGTCCTGCCCAACCCAATCTGACTGAAAAATCGTTTGCGCCAGTGCTATTTGAAGATAGCAAGGAAACGTTTGACAACTTGTCAGAATTACTGGATATATTCTACCAAGATAAGGCTGAGCGTGATCGTGTAACTCAGCAATCCAGCGATTTGATTCATCGGGTGCAAACGGAATTGGACAAAAACATCAAAAAACTGGGCAAGCAAGAAAAGGAATTACAGGCGACTGAAAACGCGGAAGAATTTCGCCAAAAAGGGGAACTTTTAACCACTTACCTCACGCTTGTGCCCAATAACAAAGATTCTGTGGAGTTGGACAACTACTACACCAACGACAAAATCCGTATTGCACTGGATAAGAGCTTAACACCAAGCCAAAATGCTCAACGCTATTTCAAAAAATACCAAAAATTAAAGGAAGCTGTTAAGCATTTGACGGGGCTTATCCAAGAAACAAAAGACACCATCACTTACCTAGAAAGTGTGGAAACAGCCCTCAATCATGCGTCGCTTTCAGACATCGAGGACATTCGTGACGAATTGGTGGAAACTGGTTTTGTCAAACGTCGCACGCGCGACAAACGTCACAAACGCAAAAAACCAGAACAATACCTTGCTTCAGACGGCAAGACCATTATTCTGGTTGGGCGCAATAATCTTCAAAACGATGAATTGACTTTTAAATTGGCCAAAAAAGGGGAACTTTGGTTCCACGCCAAAGATATTCCTGGTAGTCACGTGCTCATCAAAGACAACCTCAATCCTAGCGATGAAGTCAAAACAGATGCAGCTGAATTAGCGGCTTATTATTCTAAGGCAAGGCTATCTAACCTCGTTCAGGTGGATATGATTGAAGCTAAGAAACTCAACAAGCCAACTGGTGGTAAGCCAGGTTTTGTGACTTACACAGGTCAAAAGACCCTACGCGTCACACCAACAGAAGAAAAAATCAATAGCATGCGTTTGCCATAAACATAAAATATCCCTCCTAGGTGACCTAGGAGGGATATTTTATCTGAGATTGTTAATCATCTACTTGACCGTTGCCAATTTTAGAATGGCGGTAGCCATAGACAAAGTAAATAATTGTACCAAGAACAAATGAAATGAAAAATCCAATCCATGCTTCTGTGCCACATTGAGTCATCAATGACAAACAGATGATAATAGATAGAATTGGTAGAACAGGTACAAATGGTGTTCTAAATTCACCTTCTTTTGGCTCTCCGTGTACGCGGCGCAATTGAATCACACCTAAAGCCAACAAAATCAAGTAAGCTAAAGTAACGATATTAACCAATAAAGCGAGAAGTTCTATCGGTAAAATACCTGCAAAAATCATGGTAACAATACCCACGAAAATAGTCGCATTATTTGGCACCTTGCTTGTAGCTGATACTTTTTGGAATTGCACTGGCAACAAACCATCACAACTAATGTTGTAAATAATACGTGACAAGGCATACATCATTGAAATGCAGACAGTTACCAAGGTCAAAATAACTACAACTGACACGAAATTCCCTGCCAGTGGGAAACCGATGCTACGAAGCACAAACGGTACTACGTCAGTAATATTGAGTTTGGTGTAGTTCACCGTTCCTGTCAAGACTAAAGTAAATAGAACATAAAGCAAAGTTACCAAACCGATTGAAATGAAAATCCCTTGAGGAACTTTCTTTTGTGGGTCTTTGGTTTCATCAGCCGCCATACAAATGGACTCAAAACCAAGAAAAGCAAAGAACATGAGTGTCGCTCCTGCCATAATACCCGTTTTACCGCCATAAAGTTGACCAAAACCATACGGGGCAAAATTGCTCCAGTTATCCACATTGATGGCTGTCAAGCCCAAAGCGATGAACAAAATCAGCACCGCTATTTTACAAACAACCAAAACAGAATTAAAACGAAGCGCTGTCTTAGACCCTCTAAGTACCAAAATGGTCACAAAAAGCAGCAACAAGACAGGAACAATATCAATGTAAGTACCATTTGCAGGGTTAAATGGGCCACTCAAAGCCTTTGGCAACGAGATACCAAAGGTTTGCAGGAAGGCTTTGAAATATTCTCCCCAACCAGATGCTGCCGTTGAAATAGCACCGAGGAATTCAATAATCATAAACCATCCAGCAATCCAAGCAGGATATTCACCAAAAACTGTATAAATATAGCGATAGACGCCACCTGAATGAGGAAGTCGAGATGAAAATTCAGCAAAGAACAATGCTGACATTGTCACACAAATAGCGGCAATAATAATAGAAATGGTGATAGCAGGACCAGCATACTCTGCTGCACTCGTTCCTGTTATCGTGAAAATTCCAGTCCCCACAATTGACCCAACACCTAGAAAAATCAATTCTGATAATCCAAGGTGGCGCTGTAGATGCGATTTCTTTTGAGTCATGGGAGCTTTTCGAAAGATATCCATACACTCTCCTATGTAAAAAATAAACTCGTTGGTCTTTTTCCTTTGCAAACTATGTCCGTTGGGGTGCTTGCTCTTTTTACCAACGATACCCAATCTTATTCTAATATAGCCTTACCAAGTGATAGCCCTTACCATCACAGACAAAGTGAACTACACAACGAACTCTATTTTAGTATAAATATACGCAAAAATCAACACCATGTTGGGGAGATCGAGAAAAAGTCTGCAAAAATCGTTATTAAAATCTGATTAACATCACTCATTGAGGTGTTGCAATCGGTATAGGTTGTACATCCGAGCCATTAAAATCAAAACAACATAGAGCCCAGACATGGATTTGCTATCTTCAAAATCAACTTCTAAATCACTCACTTCATAATACAATTGATAGGTCGAATGCTGTCTTAAAAAGCTATCCCCAAATGCCGTAACACTCAAGACGGGTATCTGTTTTAAAACTAACTTCTTCAAGGTTTCTTGGATAGACAAGGTATTACCACTTAGTGAAATAATAATAACAAAGTCATTTTCAGTCAGATTATCGGAAATGGCAGAAAAATTGGTTTCCCCAGAGAGTAAAAAATTGGGTCTTTTGTACAAGAACAGTTCATTTGAAAATTCTCTCGCAAAATTACTCTGAGTGAACCCTGTTGCGTAAATAATAACATTACACGCCTTATGAAGCATAGAAAACATTTTATCAAGGTCAATATTTTCCATTAACTTGATAGTATTATGAATATCGCCTAATAGTCTATCAATCACATCTTGGTCCGATGGGATAACTTGTGCGGCAAGGGAAGACTGAATAAAATACTTCATTTCCGAATAACCACTGAACCCTAGTTTTTTTGGCAAATCTTAAAACCGTACTTTTAGACATTAGAACTTTTTGCCCTAATTCTATCAACGTTAATTCTGGGCTCTTTGTCAACTGTAGTGGGTAGATGAAAAGCTAACACCTAGAGAGGACGAACTTCGTTCTCTCTTTCT
>NZ_JBHRZX010000019.1:0-20293 GCF_042649785.1 Streptococcus alactolyticus
ATTTATTGAAAACTGGATTAACAACTATCCAAAGAAACTATTCAATTATAAATCTCCTAAAGAGTTTTTACAGACTGGCTAATTTGAACTTGAAATTTGGCCAGAAATTATAGAGCCCTTTTTATTTGACATAAATCCATTATTTCCTTTACAAAATAATGAAAATTATGGTAAAATATATAACTATGTTTGCAAAAAAGTGGAAAAAATTTTCATCATAATGTAAACGGATACTTTTTAGACTATTTGTAAATCAAGATAATAAAGGAGAAGACATGCAAGGTATTTTATATGCATTAGTTCCTATGTTCGCATGGGGAAGTATTGGTTTTGTTAGTAATAAAATTGGTGGTAAACCCAATCAACAAACGTTAGGGATGACATTAGGTGCCCTTTTGTTTGCATTTGTGGTTTGGTTGTTTGTTCGACCAGAAATGTCAGTT
The DNA here is from genome assembly GCF_042649785.1 of Streptococcus alactolyticus. Classification (NCBI taxonomy): domain Bacteria; kingdom Bacillati; phylum Bacillota; class Bacilli; order Lactobacillales; family Streptococcaceae; genus Streptococcus; species Streptococcus alactolyticus. Next base: position 444 of record NZ_JBHRZX010000019.1, read on the forward strand.
TCCCTCTGGGTTTTCGGTATCATTGGGGGAATGCTTTGGTCTATGGGGCAAAACGGTCAATTCCGTGCCATGCAGTATATGGGGGTTTCTGTCGGGAATCCATTGTCTAGTGGTGCCCAATTGGTATTTGGTAGCTTGATTGGTGCTATTGTCTTTGGTGAATGGAGCAAACCAATTCAATACACACTTGGTATCATTGCCCTAATCTTATTGGTTATCGGATTCTACTTTACAAGTAAACGTGATTCTGACAACGCTGAAACAAATGGAATGACAGACTTTGGTAAAGGTTTCCGTGCCTTAACTTACTCAACTGTTGGTTATTTGTCATACACGATTTTGTTTAACAACATCATGAAATTTGACGCACTAGCTGTTATTTTCCCAATGTCAGTTGGTATGGTTTTGGGAGCTATGATTTTCATGAAATTCCGAATTCAATTTGAACCAGTTGTTCTTAAAAATACCTTGGTTGGTTTGATGTGGGGAGTTGGTAACATCTTTATGCTTTTAGCTGCTGCTAAAGCAGGATTGGCTATTGCCTTTAGTTTCTCACAATTAGGGGTTGTCATTTCTATCGTTGGTGGTATCTTGTTCTTGGGAGAAACCAAAACACGCAAGGAAATGCGTTGGTTGACCATTGGTATTGCTTGCTTCATCGTCGGAGCAGTCTTACTTGGATTTGTTAAATCATATTAAGCCTTGACAACTTTGTCAACGTAAGCAATAAAAAAGCTGAGTCTTAAGACTCAGCTTTTTCTTGTATCACGCCGTTAGTAACGGTAAAGACTTTTAGGTCTTTTGGTTTTTGGGTAAGATGGTCAAGGCTTGTCGTAGTGATGAAGGTTTGAACGTTCTTTTCAATAATCATTTTGAGCAATTCTGTTTGACGGTAATTGTCCAACTCACTCATCACGTCATCAAGTAATAAAATAGGATAATCGCCTGTATTTTGTTGGATAAGTTCCACCTCTGCCATTTTGAGAGACAAGATTAGGCTTCTATGCTGTCCCTGACTGCCAAAACCAGCGGGCATATCGTTGATAAAAAAGGCTAAATCATCCCGATGTGGTCCAACGCTGGTCGTTTTTTTGAGTAAATCACGTTGGCGTGCTTTTTGCAAAGCTTGTAAAAAATGTTCTTTTAAGTTCGTTGTTTCTGTAAATGGAATGGAAGATTTGTAGTGTATTTTCAGGTGCTCTGTTTGGTTTGAAATGGTGTGATGGTAGCGGTCAGCTTCTTGTTCCATACTGGCTATAAATTGCAACCGTTGCTGGATGACGCGGCTACCAAATTCTGCTAATTGCTCATCCAAAACGTCTAAAAACTGAGCGTCCACTTTTGCTGCTGTTTTGAGATAGGTATTGCGCTGCTTTAGCACATGGTTGTACTGGGATAAATCAGATAGGTAAATCGGTTTAATTTGCCCCAAATCAATATCTACGAACTTACGACGCAAGCTAGGTGACCCTTTGATAAGTTGTAAATCCTCAGGAGCAAACAAAACAACGGTCATTGTTCCGATGTAATCAGACAGTTTGGCTTGTTTGAGGTGATTGACCTTGGTGAAGCGCCCTTTGCTTGACAGCTGAATATCCAAGGTTGTTCGACCGTTGGAACGCTGCAACAAACCTGATACCGAAAGGTCTTGCTGTTGAAAATGAATGAGTTCCTTATCTGTTCGTGTGCGGTGGCTTCTGGTCAGAGCTAAAAAATAAATGGCTTCAAGGAAATTCGTTTTTCCTTGGGCATTTTTACCAAGAAGGACATTCAAACCAGAAGAAAAGGTCAATTCTTCTTGAGTGTAATTGCGGTAGTTTTTTAAAGTGATTTTTTGAATCCACATGTTAAGTTCCTGGGAAACGAACTGGCTTGCGTGTTTTATTTTGTTTTGGTTGGTCTTTCTTGGTTTTGATTTTTGCTTGCTTATTCAAGGTTTTAACCAAGTCAGCCACACGTTTTTTTTCAGCCATTTCTTGTTGGTGTTCTTCTTTTTCAGCAGGTGTTGGTTCTACGATTTCAATTTCAAGGGCATCGTGTGGGATTGTAATAACATCACCAACACGAAGTTTTTTTCCACGGCGTTTTTCATCCTCTCCATTAAAAAGTACAGCGGTTTCAGCCAAGTAGCCTTTGACAGCACCTCCGCTTTTGATAATGCCAAGTTCTTTTAACAAGGCTTGTAAGGTGATAAAATCATCAAATAATGTGTATTTCATTGCATTCTCCATTCTGTAGTCCAAGTAATTATAACATAAACATGGTATAATTTTAGGTAATTAAGGTTTTTTAGTAAGGAATTTATCATGAAATTAGTTGATGGCGTGGCGTTACACCTAATCCAAAACGAACAATTTAAAATGAACCACCTAACCTTTCGCTTTTCGGGAGAATTTCAGCAGGAAACCGTAGCAAAACGTGTCTTGGTGGCACAGATTTTAGCAACGGCAAATGCGACTTATCCGACAGCTCAGCGATTCAGAGAACGTTTGGCTAGTCTTTACGGGGCTAGTTTGTCAACTAAGGTTTCAACCAAAGGCTTAGTGCATATCGTGGATATCGAAATCTCTTTCTTGAAAAATCGTCTGGTCAAGACAGGAGAAAATATTTTAGAAGATATTATTGATTTTTTGTATCACACCTTGTTTTCGCCTCTTATCACTGTTGAACAGTACCAGACGAAGCTTTTTGACATTGAGCAAGCCAATTTGATTCAGTATTTACGAGTGGATAATGATGATAGTTTTTACAGTAGTGAGTTAGGCTTGAAGAAGATTTTCTACGATAGCCCTGTTTTTCAAGTGTCTAAGTATGGTACGGCTGATTTGGTTGCTGCTGAAAACTCCTACACCGCCTACCAAGAATTTCAAAAAATGCTTAGAGAAGACCAGTTGGATATCTTTTTACTGGGAGAATTTGATGACTACCGTATGTTGCAGTTGTTCAATAAATTCCCGTTTGAAAATCGTGACAAAACCTTGCGTTTTGCTTACAACCAAGACAAGAGCAATGTTATTCGAGAACAGGTGGAAACGAGAGAAGTCAGCCAGTCGGTCTTACAGTTGGGGTATTATTTTCCAACACGCTATTTTGATGAAGATTACGCGACTTTATTAGTCTTCAATGGTTTATTTGGCGGTTTTTCACATTCGCGTTTATTTGAGGAATTACGTGAAAAAGAAGGTTTGGCCTATACGATTGGCAGTTGCTTTGATATTTACACGGGTTTACTCAATGTTTACGCTGGGATTGACGCTGAGAATCAGATGAAGGTTTTAAAACTTATCAACAAGCAATTGTCCCATTTGAAATCAGGACGATTCTCAGAAACCTTTTTGAACCGTACGAAAGAATTGATAAAAACAAACGTTGTCCTATCTGGCGATTCGCCTAAAGCGACTATTGAGCGGGTGTATAATGACTATCATGGCATAGGTAGTCGTGGTGTTGACACTTTAGTCAAAGAGGTTGACAATGTTTGTAAAGCAGATGTTGTAGCTTATTCAAAAGAGATAGCCTTGCAAGCACTCTACTTTTTGGAGGGAAAATAGATGGTTACTTTAAATGAACACACTTTTTTAGATAGTCAAGAAACGGTTTATTCAACCACTTTGCAAAATGGTCTAACCGTCTATTTGATTCCAAAAAATGAGTTTAAGGAAGCCTTTGCTTTACTCAGCGTTCAATATGGTTCGATGGATACCCAATTCATTAGTAATAACCATTTGAAACAAGATACAGAAGGTTTGGCTCACTTTTTAGAGCATAAATTATTTGAAATGGCAGAAGGAAAGGACGTTACAACTCAGTTCACTGATTTAGGTGCTGAGGTCAATGCCTTTACGACTTTTGATAAAACGTGTTTCTATTTTTCAACCGTTGATAAGGTCAATGAAAACCTTGATGTGTTGCGGCACTTTATCTTAGAAGCTTCTATGACAGAAGTATCGGTTTTAAAGGAAAAAGACATTATCAGGCAAGAGATTGCCATGTATCAAGATGATGCTGATTATCGCTTGTATCAAGGTGTTCTTGAAAATCTTTACCCCAATACAGCCTTGGCGACAGATATCGCAGGTAGCAATGCTAGTTTGGAAAAAATGACCTTGGCTGATTTGCAGGAGAGTCATCAAACGTTTTATAAACTTGACAATATGACCTTAGTTTTGGTCGGTCATTTTGATAAAGACGCTGTTTTGGCTTCTTTGACTGAAAAAGATGAGGAAAAAACGCCTGCTGATAAGAGCGTGATTGAAAAAGAGGCGTTAGCTTACCACCCTGTCGTGCCACGCAGCAATATTCAAATGGATATTACGCAGCCTAAGATTGCTATTGGTTTTCGTGGGCAACCGCTTGAGAGTCACCAATCTGTTTTGCGACAAGAACTGGCTTTAAAACTCTTTTTTGGTATGGTGATTGGTTGGACTTCCCATTATTATCAAGACCTTTATAAAAAAGGTTATATCGACGATTCGTTTGATTTTGAAATGGAAATCCACTCAGCCTTTCAATTTGTCATGGTGTCGCTAGATACTTTAGAACCGATTGCCATGCTCAATCAAATCAGAAAGCATTTGGATAAGGTTAGTCATGACAGCGCAGCCTTAGCTGACTTGTCAGAAGAACATTTTACGATTGTCAAAAGAGAATTATACGGGGCATTTTTTAGAGAATTGGATTCTATTGAGCAGTTGGGGATGCAGTTTGTGAATTATCTTGGTAAGGGCGATTATTTTACTATTCCAACGCTCTTGGAAAGTCTTACTTTCACAGAAGTAGTGGAAACAGGAATGCATTTTCTGAAAACAGCTGACGTCACAGAATTCACAATCTTGCCAAAATAAAAGCGAAATACTGTGAAAATTTTGCTATAATAGAACTGATTATATTTTTATTAAAGGATAACTTTACATGAAAGAACAAACGATTGGTGATATTTTAAGAGAAAGTCGAGTTGCACAACATCTCACATTAGAAGAAGTTGAAGAAAAAACCTCCATTTCATCGTCTTATCTGTTAGCCTTGGAATTGGAGCAGTTTCAATTAATTCCTGAAAATCAGATTGAAGATTTCATACAAAAGTATGGGGAATGTGTTCATTTGGATACGGCTGATTTATTGGCGAAATACCGTAAGCAAAGAGCAGCTAAACCTGTTAAGGAAGACAAAAAGGCACCAGCACCAAAACAAGCTGCACCTACTTCTAAAGCAGTCCCTTACAAAACAGAAACACCAACAAGCACACAACGTGTTTCTCAAAACGTGAGAACAGATGATATGGTAGTTGGCTCACGTTCAAGCCGTCATAAAAATGAAGAAGTGACAGCGTCTTATATTCCGATTATCCTCCTTTCTTTGGTGGCTTTGGGAATTTTGGCATTTGTGTCATTGGTAACGTGGAATCAATTGCAAAGCGACCGCCGCACTGCGAATACCGATTATTCTGTCGTTTATAGCAAATCGTCGACAAGTAGTTCAAGCTCTTCTGAATCAACATCAACGTCAACAAGTTCATCATCGTCTGACAACAAGTTGAAAATGACGACAGAAGGTGGTGGTAGCAATTTGACTGTGAATCTATCAAATGTACCAGACACTGTGACGGTTGATATTTCGTTATCAGGAGCTGACAGCAGTTGGGTATCTGTTACCAACTCAGCCTCAGGAGATTCAGGGGTTCTCCTTTCTTCAACAGGTACAACAAGTTACTCTGCAACCCTTGCTTCAGGAACTAAATCATCAGTGATTACTCTAGGAGTGACAAAAGGTGTTACAGTAACAATTAACGGACAAAAAGTTGATACTTCAGCCATCACAAGCACAACTTTGAGTTATATTACACTTAATATTCAATAGGATGAAAATGAACATGATAAAAAAAGAAAATATCCCCAATCTACTAACCTTGGCGCGTATCGTCATGATACCTGTGTTTATTCTGGTTTTGGTTTTTTGGAATAACATGACTGGTCATATTGTCGCTGCGGCAATCTTTGCCATCGCGAGCATCACAGACTATTTAGACGGTTATTTGGCAAGACGCTGGAAAGTTGTGACCAATTTTGGTAAATTTGCTGACCCATTAGCAGATAAGATGCTAGTCATGACAGCCTTTATCATGTTGGTGGCTATGAATATGGTACCAGCTTGGATTGCAGCTATTATTGTGTGCCGTGAATTGGCAGTTACAGGTTTGCGTTTGTTATTAGTTGAAAATGGTGGAACGGTTTTGGCGGCAGAAATGCCTGGGAAAATCAAAACATTTACACAAATGTTTTCTATTATTTTCCTATTATGTCACTTCACATTGATAGGAACCATTTTAATTTATGTTGCTCTTATCTTCACCATTTACTCAGGGTACGATTATTTCAGAGAAGCAGGATTCCTGTTTGAGGATACGTTTAAATGACATCAAATAGCATTGACGTGAAGCATTTGACCTTCAAATACGATGTTAATCAAGAACACAACACTTTGGATGATTTATCGTTTCACGTGAAACGAGGGGAGTGGTTGTCTATTATTGGGCATAATGGATCAGGAAAATCGACCACGGTACGTTTGTTAGACGGTTTATTGGCTGCAGAATCTGGGCAGATTTTTATCGAAGGTGATTTATTGACCGAAGACAATGTCTGGGATATTCGCCACAAGATAGGTATGGTGTTTCAAAACCCAGATAACCAATTTGTCGGCGCGACGGTTGAAGACGATGTGGCTTTTGGTCTTGAAAACAAAGGCATTCCCTTGGATGAGATGAAGGAACGCGTGGCAAAGGCTTTGGACTTGGTTGGCATGTCTGAATTTGCTGACCGAGAGCCGTCACGTCTTTCAGGTGGTCAAAAACAACGTGTGGCTATCGCTGGAGCTCTAGCCATGCAGCCTGATATTATTATTTTGGATGAGGCGACGAGTATGTTGGATCCAGAAGGTCGCCTAGAGCTCATCAAAACGATTAGAGAGATTCGCAAGCAATATCAGATGACAGTGGTTTCTATCACGCATGATTTGGATGAGGTGGCTTTAAGTGACCGCGTCTTGGTCATGAAAAAAGGAAAAGTGGAATCTAGCTCAACCCCAGAAGAATTATTTAATAGAGGGGATGACTTGCTAACCTTGGGGCTTGATGTTCCATTTTCGACAAATCTCATATCAGCTTTAAAAGACAAAGGCTTTGATTTTACCCAAAACTACCTGACAGAAAAAGATTTAGAGGATCAATTATGGGAATTACTCTTGAAAACGTAGATTATACATACCAAGCGGGGACACCTTTTGAAGGGCGTGCCCTTTTTAACATTAACTTAAGCATTACAGAGGGCTCTTATACCGCTTTCATTGGTCATACAGGTTCAGGAAAGTCAACGATTATGCAGTTGCTAAATGGTTTAAATGTCCCCACTAAGGGCTGTGTGTTGGTGGATGATGTTAAGATAACAGCCGATTCTAAAAACAAAGAGATCAAGTCTGTTCGTAAAAAAGTGGGCTTGGTATTTCAATTTCCAGAAAGTCAGCTCTTTGAAGAAACCGTTCTCAAAGATGTCGCTTTTGGTCCGCAAAATTTTGGTGTGTCAAAAGAAGAAGCCGAAGATATCGCACGTGATAAATTAGCCATGGTGGGTATCGGTCAGGAATTTTTTGATAAAAATCCTTTTGAACTTTCAGGTGGTCAGATGAGGCGCGTGGCGATTGCAGGTATTTTAGCCATGGAACCAGATATTTTGGTCTTGGATGAACCAACAGCTGGTCTTGACCCCAAAGGACGCCGTGAATTAATGACCCTATTTAAAACCTTACACCAAAATGGCATGACAATTGTCCTTGTGACTCATTTAATGGATGACGTTGCTAACTACGCTGACCATGTTAATATCCTAGAAGGTGGGCACTTGGTCCGCTCAGGGCATCCTAAAACTATTTTTCAAGATGTTGCCTTTATGAAGAGCAAACAACTAGGAGTCCCTAAAATCACTCAATTTGCCCAAGATTTAGTGGATAGGGGGCTAAAATTGGAGAATCTTCCGATTACGATAGAGGAATTTGTAGAGGTTATTACACATGGATAAATTGATACTAGGACGCTACGTCCCAGGAAATTCGTTGATTCACCGACTAGACCCAAGAAGTAAGTTGCTGGCTATGATTGCTTATGTCATTATCGTTTTTTGGGCGAATAATGTCGTCACCAATGCCATCATGATTGGCTTTACTTTGGTTATCATTTTGCTATCGCAGTTAAAATTAAGCTTCTTTTTAAAGGGCATTCAGCCTATGATTGGTATTATTCTATTTACTACCTTATTTCAGATGTTTTTCACTCATGGTGGTGAAACTTACTTTCAACTTGGTTTTCTAAAGATTACCAGTTACGGGCTTAGTCAAGCAATTTTGATTTTCATTCGTTTTGTGTTGATTATCTGTTTTTCAACTCTTTTGACCTTAACCACAACGCCACTGAGTCTAGCTGATGCGGTAGAATCACTCTTGAAGCCCTTTGCACGTTTGAAGGTACCTGCTCACGAAATTGGCTTGATGTTGTCTTTGAGTTTGAGATTTGTGCCAACTTTGATGGACGATACCACACGTATTATGAACGCTCAGAGGGCGCGTGGGGTGGATTTTGGTGAAGGAAACCTTCTCCAAAAGGTAAAATCCATCATTCCGATTTTAATTCCTTTGTTTGCCTCTAGCTTTAAACGTGCGGATGCTCTGGCCTTGGCGATGGAGGCACGCGGTTATCAAGGAGGAGAAGGTAGAAGCAAATACCGTATCTTGCAATGGCAAAGTCGTGATACCATGGCGTTAATGGTATTATTTGCCTTGGGAATAGCCTTATTTTTCCTTAAAGAAAGCTAAAACCTGTTTTTGAATGCGTTTTCTTTATGTTATATCAATCTTTTTGTAACATTCTTAACAAAAGACTAAAACGGAGGTAACATAAACCCTGTATTATATATCCTGTACTAAGTTAGAAATCAAAAGGAGCATATAATGCAAAACAATATTTTAAAAACAAAATCTAAATCAGTTAAGTTAGGAGTTGCTGGTGCAGCATTCGCAGCGGCTTTATTGGCCCCATCAGTAGCTAAAGCTGATTCTTATACTGTTCAATCAGGAGATACTCTTTCTAAGATTGCCTCAGCACACAACACAACAGTTGACTACTTGGCATCAGTAAACGGTATTTCTGATATCCACTTCATCACTGTTGGTCAAACAATTGAATTGGACGCAGCAGCAGCGCCTGCACAAACAGCTAGCGAAACACCCGCTGTTGAAGCATCTGCACCTGCAGCAACTACAACAACTTCAAACTACTCATCATCACTTAGCTCATCAGATGCAGCAGCGAAAGAAACAATCGCACAACGTGAATCAAGCGGTAGCTACACAGCACAAAACGGACAATACTATGGTCGTTACCAATTGACTTCATCTTATCTTAACGGTGACCTTTCACCTGAAAACCAAGAACGCGTTGCAGACGCTTATGTAGCAAGCCGCTACGGTTCATGGTCAGCAGCCTTGGCTTTCTGGAATGCTAACGGTTGGTACTAAGATAAGTATCATAGATAAATCAAAAAGAAGGTTATTGCAACCTTCTTTTTTTGCTATTGATAATGTTACAAAAAAGCAACCTAAGAAAAGGTTGCTTTTAACTATTATTGTAAATCTTGAAGAGCTTTTGGCACATCTTGTGGCGTTTGGCAGATGGTTTCTGCATCATGTTCTTTCAAACTCTCGCTACTACCAAAGCCCCAAGTTACCCCAATAGTACGGATACCTGTTTCTTTTCCACCAATCATATCAAATTTGGTATCCCCGATAATAGCCGTTGTATCAAGTGGGAGTTGGTGGTCTTTGAGGCAGGTTGCAATCACATCAGCTTTATGAAAATGTTCAGGCGTAGAGCCATAAACTTGTTTGAAATACTTCATAATGCCAAGTTCTGTCAACATGAGTTGGGCCATGGGTTCATGCTTACTGGTTGTGACGTATAAAGAGTAGCCTAGGCGATTTAATTCCTCCAACAAGTCAGCAATCCCAGGATAAAGTGAAACTTGGTGGACACCTTTTTGATTATAGTACTCACGAAACGTTTGTATGGCACGGTCAATATCATCTTTTTCTGTGAAATATTGGGCAAAAGTGACTTCCAAAGGTGGACCAATAAATGTTGACAATTCTTTATCTGTTAGTAAAGGAAGTTGTAATCGTTCAAAAGCAAAATGAAAGGCAGCAAGAATGCCAGGACTAGAATTTACCAATGTTCCATCGAGGTCGAATAAAACAGATGTCATATTTACTCCTTTGTAAACTGTGTCAACTTTGTATTGACAACTATGTCAAGTTAGATGTTTTGGTATCGAAATACTAAAATATCTAACTTAATCCCCAAAAATCTGAGCTTGTAAGCGTCGTCCAGTTGGTGTGGCTGCTAGACCGCCTTCTGCAGTTTCACGGAAAGCTGTCGGTAGGCTTGAACCAACTTGATACATGGCATCGACAACTTCATCCACTGGAATTTGTGATTCGATACCAGCCAAGGCCATATCAGCGGCAACGAGGGCAAAACTAGAACCTAGAGCATTACGTTTGACACAAGGAACCTCTACCAGACCAGCAACAGGGTCACAAATAAGCCCAAGCATATTCTTAATGACAAAGGCAACCGCTTGGCTGGCTTGAAAGGCAGAACCACCAGCAGCTTGAACCAATGCAGCCGCACTCATGGCAGAGGCAGAGCCAACTTCCGCTTGACACCCTCCTTCGGCACCTGAAATAGAAGCGTTATTTCCAATAACAAGGCCAAAAGCTCCAGCCGTAAACAAGAAGTCTAGCTGCTCTTTTTCAGAAAGATTGAGTTTGTCAATCGCTGTTGTTAAAACAGCTGGTAAACAACCAGCAGACCCCGCAGTCGGTGTGGCACAAACCAGTCCCATTTTGGCATTCAGTTCATTAACGGCAATGGCATTGCGAACGGCTGTCAGAACAGTGGTGTCAGATAGGGTTTTACCAGATTTGAGATAGGCGTCCATTTTGACGGCATCTCCCCCAGTTAATCCGCTGATGGATTTGCTTGGCGTTAAGCCGTCGATGACAGATTGTTTCATGACTTCGAGGTTGCGTGTCATGATATGCAAAATTTCGTCACGACTGCGACCGCTCAATTCCATTTCCGTAGCAATCATCAATTCGGCAATATGACCGTCGAAACGACTGTTAGCTTGTTCGACCAGTTCTTTTATAGAATAAAACATACCTCTCCTTTTTAATCAAAGAAATTAACATTGTGTAAATGTGGAATTTGTTGAATCTTCTCAACGGCTTCATGACAGTCGCGTGAGTCCACTTCAATAATCATAATAGCTTTTTCTCCCGCACTTTCACGCGTCACGTTCATTTGAGCAATATTGATATGATAGGCTGAGAGAATATCGGTAACCTTGGCAATCATTCCAGGAATGTCTTGGTGAACAATAATCAATGTTGGTGTGTTCATCTTCAGAGATACCGAAAAACCATTTAGCTCGGTGACCTCGATATTCCCTCCGCCGATGGATACACCCGTAATACTCATGGTTTTATCGCCTTTTTCCACAGTGATTTTCGCTGTGTTGGGGTGCGGCGCATTGCTATCTTTGAGAATATCCCAATAAATGCGGATACCTTTTTGATGCGCAATTTCTAGTGAGTTTTTAATGTCAGGATTGTCGGTATCCATTCCAAGAATACCTGCTACTAAAGCTTTATCTGTTCCGTGTCCACGGTAGGTTTTGGCAAATGAATTGTACAGATGAAAGGTCACTGTGTCAGGAATTTCTCCAAAAATCGAGTTGACGACTTTTCCAATACGAACAGCCCCAGCCGTGTGGCTACTTGAAGGACCAATCATCACAGGACCAATAATATCAAATACAGATTGGAATTTAAGGTTTTTCATGCGAACTCCTTTGTTAATCTATGCTTTCTTATTATAACAGAGGAATGAAAAAGGGTAAACGATGTTAAAAGAGAAAAGCTTTGTCATTACGGGTAAAAGACTTACAGAAATACTATTTCATGGTATAATAGAAGTTGCGTGGTTTCACGCATTCAAAATCGACCTTCAAATCGATTTTTGAAAAACTGGGCCCTTCAAGCCTATGTTGGAAAAAAATATCTTGATGGGAGGATTATCATGACAGATAATTCAAAAACACGTGTTGTTGTCGGTATGAGTGGAGGCGTTGATTCGTCAGTGACAGCTTTGCTTTTAAAAGAGCAAGGTTATGATGTTATTGGTGTTTTCATGAAAAACTGGGACGACACAGACGAATTCGGTGTCTGTACGGCAACCGAAGATTACAAAGACGTAGCAGCTGTTGCTGACCAAATCGGCATTCCTTACTACTCTGTAAACTTTGAAAAAGAGTATTGGGATCGCGTTTTCGAGTATTTCTTAGCAGAATACCGAGCAGGACGCACACCAAATCCAGACGTGATGTGTAACAAGGAAATTAAATTTAAGGCCTTTCTTGATTATGCCATGACGCTTGGAGCTGATTATGTAGCAACTGGACATTATGCCCAAGTTTCTCGTGATGAAGACGGTACTGTTCATATGCTACGTGGGGCCGATAATAACAAAGACCAAACTTACTTCTTGAGTCAATTATCACAAGAACAATTGCAAAAAGTGATGTTCCCTCTTGGGCATTTGGAAAAACCTGAAGTTCGTAAAATTGCAGAACGTGCAGGACTTGCCACAGCCAAGAAAAAAGATTCAACAGGTATTTGTTTTATCGGTGAAAAGAACTTCAAAGAATTCCTTAGTCATTATTTGCCAGCGCAAAAAGGTTGTATGATGACAGTTGATGGTCGTGATATGGGCGAACACGCTGGTTTGATGTATTATACTATTGGTCAACGTGGCGGCCTTGGTATCGGTGGACAACAAGGTGGCGATAACCAACCTTGGTTTGTTGTCGGAAAAGATTTGTCACAAAACATTCTTTACGTTGGTCAAGGTTTCTACCATGAATCACTCATGTCAACTAGCCTTGACGCTTCAAGCGTTCATTTTACACGTGAAATGCCTGAAGAATTTACAATGGAAGTGACGGCCAAATTCCGTTACCGTCAACCAGACTCAAAAGTGACGGTTCATGTAAAAGGGGACAAGGCAGAAGTTGTCTTTGCTGAACCACAACGTGCCATCACACCAGGCCAAGCCGTTGTTTTCTATGACGGTGAAGAATGCCTAGGCGGCGGTATCATTGATATGGCCTATAAAAATGGCGTTGCTTGCCAATACATTTAGTTGACAAGTCTGTAAAGTAAGTTGCTAACAAAATGGTTAAAATAATCAGCAAGATATTTGACATTTGAAACTGATTTGATACAATAACCATAACAATATTCATGATGGTCAAAGCTCATGAGAATGGTACGTTTTTTGACGTGCGATTTTCGAGGCTTTGGCTATTTTTTGTGTTTTTAGTCATTTGATTTTAGTTGGAAAGGAAAGCTTTTCGTAAACATTGCTGAAGGATGTTTACGTGATATTGTGGTGAACCATGACACATGAATTTTCTGAACATTATGATGTAATTGTTGTTGGTGCTGGGCATGCTGGTGTTGAAGCGAGTTTGGCATCAGCTCGTATGGGGTGTAAAACCCTTCTAGCGACCATTAACCTAGAGATGTTGGCTTTTATGCCATGTAACCCTGCCATTGGTGGCTCTGCAAAAGGGATTGTCGTCCGTGAAATTGACGCTCTTGGCGGTGAAATGGGACGAAATATTGACAAAACCTATATTCAGATGAAAATGCTCAACACAGGTAAAGGTCCTGCTGTGCGTGCCCTTCGTGCCCAAGCGGACAAAGCTCTTTACTCTCAAACAATGAAACATACCGTTGAGCAACAAGAAAACTTGACATTGCGTCAATCGATGATTGAGGAAATTTTGGTTGAAGATGGCAAAGTTGTTGGGGTGCGTACAGCGACAAATCAGAAATTTTCAGCTAAGGCTGTGATCATCACAACAGGAACTGCTCTTCGTGGGGAAATTATTTTAGGAGAGTTGAAATATTCATCTGGTCCAAATAATAGCTTGGCTTCTGTTGGGTTGGCGGATAATTTGAAAGAACTTGGGCTTGAAATTGGACGTTTCAAAACAGGAACACCACCGCGTGTGAAGGCAAGTTCTATTAATTACGATGAAACCGAGATTCAACCTGGAGATGAGAACCCAAATCATTTCTCATTTATGTCTAAGGATGAAAATTACCTGAAAGACCAAATTCCTTGCTGGTTGACCTACACCAACCAAGACAGTCACGATATTATCAATAAAAACCTTTATCGTGCACCGATGTTCTCAGGAATTGTCAAAGGGGTGGGACCTCGTTATTGCCCATCTATTGAAGATAAGATTGTGCGTTTTGCGGATAAAGAACGCCATCAGTTATTCTTAGAACCAGAAGGTCGTGAAACAGAGGAAGTGTATATTCAAGGCTTGTCAACCAGTCTGCCTGAAGATGTTCAAAAGGATTTGGTGCATTCTATCAAAGGTCTTGAAAATGCAGAAATGATGCGCACGGGTTATGCGATTGAGTACGATATTGTTTTGCCACACCAATTGCGTGCAACCCTTGAAACAAAGACCATTTCAGGTTTGTTTACAGCAGGTCAAACTAACGGAACATCTGGTTATGAAGAAGCCGCTGGGCAAGGAATTGTAGCTGGTATCAATGCTGCCTTGAAAGTCCAAGGAAAACCAGAATTGATTTTGAAACGCAGTGACGCCTACATTGGCGTTATGATTGATGATTTGGTTACAAAAGGGACTTTGGAACCTTACCGTTTGTTGACTAGCCGTGCAGAATACCGCTTGATTTTGCGTCATGATAATGCTGATATGCGTTTGACAGAAATCGGTCATCGTGTTGGATTGGTAGATTATGACCGTTACCAACGTTTCCAAGAGCGTAAACGTCAATTTGACAACGAGTTGACAAGATTGTCAACTGTTAAATTAAAACCTATCAAAGAAACCAACGAACGCATTGAAGCACTAGGATTTAAACCTTTAACAGATGCCTTAACAGCCAAAGAATTCATGCGTCGTCCTGAAATCACTTATGACATTGCCACAAGCTTTGTCGGACCAGCTGAGGAAGAATTGGATAGCAAAGTTATTGAACTGTTAGAAACTGAAATAAAGTATGAAGGTTACATCAATAAAGCTCTCGACCAAGTCGAAAAGTTGAAACGAATGGAAGAAAAACGCATTCCAGCCAATATTGATTGGGATGACATTGATTCTATTGCGACAGAAGCCCGTCAAAAATTCAAGAAAATCAATCCAGAAACCATCGGTCAAGCTAGTCGTATTTCAGGGGTGAATCCAGCTGATATTTCTATTTTGATGGTATATCTGGAAGGCAAACAAAAACGCTATAAACACTCACAAAATTAAGACTATATTTTTCAATCTCTTAGCCTAACAGCTCTACTAAATAGGGCTGTTTTATGGTATAATAACATACTAAGAGGTTATTCAATGAAAAGATTTCGATTTGCAACCATTCATTTGGTGATGATAGGCTTCATTTTATTTAGTATTTTAGCGATTTGCATTAGGCTTGCTCATACACAAACACCTATTTTGCTCGCTAGTTTTTTGGTCGTGCTTTCACTTGTTGCGCTTTTGTATTACCAAAAAGAAAGCTATGAGTTTTCAGAGTTGGAACAAGTTGAGCTATTGAATGACCAGACTGAGGTCAATTTAAAGAATTTGTTGGAACAAATGCCTGTTGGTGTGGTTCAATTTGACCAAGAAACCAATGAGGTGGAGTGGTTTAATCCCTATTCTGAGTTGATTTTTACTAGTGAGGAAGGGGAGTTCGAGGCAGATCTCATTCAAGAGATTATCAGCAACAAACGTGAAGGAGATGCCAGTCAAACCTTTGAGTTTAATGGTAACAAGTATTCTTCTTATATCGATTCGTCGTCTGGTATTTTTTACTTTTTTGACAGTTCGATGGGAAATCGCCAGTTGGGGGATGCCGCTTTGTTGCGTCCTGTAATTGGGATTATTTCGATTGATAACTATGATGATGTGACGGATGATTTATCAGATGCCGAAACGTCACAAATCAATAGTTTTATCGTTAATTTCATATCGAATTTTACAAAGACAAAGAATATCTTTTACCGTCGAGTGGATATGGACCGCTTTTATTTCTTTACAGATTATGCTGTTTTGAGCAGTTTAATTGAGGACAAATTTACCGTCTTAGAAGATTTTCGAAAGCAGGTAAAAGAATCGTATAAATTGCCTCTGACCTTGAGTATGGGGGTTTCTTATGGAGATGATAACCATCAGCAAATCGGTAGAATAGCCCTTCAAAATCTTAATACGGCCCTTGTTCGTGGGGGTGACCAAGTTGTTGTTTGTGAAAATGGTGAATATAAAAAACCCCTTTATTTTGGAGGTGGTTCGGTATCAACAGTTAAGCGAACACGGACACGGACACGTGCCATGATGACTGCTATTTCTGATCACATTAAAGGTGTTGACCGTGTGTTTACAGTGGGGCATAAAAACTTGGACATGGACGCTCTTGGAGCTGCTGTTGGGATGCAATTTTTTGCCAGCAATATCATCGAAGAGGCTTACGTAGTTTACGATCCCAACGAGATGAGCCCCGACATCAAGCGCGCCATTAAACGGCTGCAGGAAGAGGGTAGAACGAAATTGGTGACTGTGGCTCAGGCTCTTCACATGGTAACGGAAAAGTCCCTTCTAATCATGGTGGATCACTCCAAAGTAGATTTGACCTTGTCAGATAGGCTTTACAAGAAGTTTACAGATGTGATTGTTGTGGACCATCACCGCAGGGATAGTAATTTCCCAGAGAATGCGATACTATCTTTCATTGAAAGTGGTGCAAGCAGCGCGAGTGAATTGGTGAGTGAGCTGATTCAATTTCAGAATTCAAAGAGACGACTTAGTAAGTTTCAAGCTAGTATCTTAATGGCTGGTATCATGTTAGATACGAAGAATTTTTCAGCTAGCGTAACCAGCCGAACCTTTGATGTGGCTAGTTACCTCAGATCTCAAGGTAGCGATACCGTCGAAATTCAAAACATCTCTCAAACTGATTTTGAAGAATATCGTTTGGTAAATGAATTGATTCTTCGAGGGCGTAAGTTGTATGATAATATCATCATTGCAAGTGGTGAAGAGGGAACGATTTACAGTAAGGTTACAGCTAGTAAAGCTGCAGATACCATGTTATCCTTGGCTGGTATTGAAGCCACTTTTGTGATTGTAAAAGTTGCACCTGACAAGGTTGCTATTTCAGCCCGCAGTCGGAGCAAGATTAATGTGCAACGCATGATGGAAGAATTGGGTGGCGGAGGTCACTTTACCCTAGCTGCCTGTCAACTGTCAGATGTTACGGTTGCTCAAGCCGAGCAATCGTTGATTACCGTTATTGATAATGATTTAAAAGAAAATATGGAGGTTGCAAGATGAAAGTTATTTTTCTAGCAGACGTTAAAGGAAAAGGGAAAAAAGGGGAAATCAAAGAAGTCCCAACAGGCTATGCTCAAAACTTTTTGATTAAAAAGAACTTTGCTAAAGAAGCAACAAACCAATCCATTGGCGAATTAAAAGGCAAACAAAAATCAGAAGAAAAAGCGCAAGCTGAAATTTTAGCAGAAGCCAAAGCTTTGAAAGTCGAACTTGAAAAAGAAAGCACAGTCGTGCAATTTTCTGAAAAAGTTGGTCCTGACGGACGCACTTTTGGTTCTATCACAGCTAAAAAAATCGTTGAAGAATTGGCAAAACAATACGGTCTGAAAGTTAACAAACGTGCTATTGCATTAGACCACCCAATTCGTGCGATTGGCATGATCGAAGTTCCTGTTAAATTGCACAAAGAAGTTAGTGCAGATATCAAATTGAACATCAAAGAAATGTAATCGGTTGTTGAAAAAGGCACGGGGAGGTGAAAAACATTGGCGGAGAATCTTGAATTAAGGGTTCAGCCACAAGATTTACTGGCAGAACAATCGGTTTTAGGTTCCATTTTTATTTCTCCAGACAAACTGATTACCGTTCGTGAGTATGTGAGCCCAGATGACTTTTACAAGTACGCCCATAAGATTATTTTTAAAGCCATGATTGCTCTTTCTGATCGCAATGAAGCCATTGATGCGACAACCGTTCGGACGATTTTAGACAATCAAGGGGACTTGCAAAATATCGGTGGCTTATCCTACATTGTTGAGTTGGTCAATAGTGTACCGACCAGTGCCAATGCGGAATATTATGCAAAGATTGTGGCTGAAAAAGCCACTTTGCGTAATATCATCGCACGCTTGACAGAAACTGTAAACCTTGCTTATGATGGAACGACTGATTCGGAAGAACTTATTGCTGGAGCTGAGAAAGCCTTGGTTGATATCAATGAGCATAGCAATCGCAGTGGTTTCCGACGTATTTCAGAGGTTTTGAAGGTGAATTATGAAAACCTAGAAGCGCGTTCGCATCAGACTAGCGAGGTGACGGGCTTGCCAACAGGTTTTCGTGATTTGGATAAGATTACAACAGGTTTACATCCAGATCAACTGGTCATTTTAGCGGCTCGTCCTGCGGTGGGGAAAACGGCTTTTGCCTTGAATATCGCTCAAAATGTTGGAACGAAACAAGAAAAGCCAGTTGCTATTTTCTCCTTGGAAATGGGAGCTGAAAGCTTGGTCGATCGTATGCTAGCAGCAGAAGGCATGGTCGATTCACACCATCTAAGAACTGGGCAACTCACTGATCAAGAGTGGAATAACCTAACGATTGCTCAAGGTGCTTTAGCCGAGGCACCTATTTATATTGACGACACACCAGGGATTAAAATCACTGAAATCAGGGCGCGTGCTAGAAAATTGGCGCAAGAATTTGATGAGGGGCTGGGCTTGATTGTCATTGACTACCTGCAGCTCATCACAGGAACTCGTCCTGAAAACAGACAACAAGAGGTTTCTGACATCTCACGTCAATTGAAGATTTTAGCAAAAGAATTAAAAGTTCCTGTTATTGCCTTGAGTCAGTTATCTCGTGGTGTTGAGCAACGTCAAGACAAACGTCCTGTTTTGTCAGACATTCGAGAATCTGGTTCTATCGAGCAAGATGCTGATATCGTGGCTTTCCTTTATCGTGATGATTACTACCGTCGTGAAGGGGAAGAGCAAGATGATGCTGTTGAGGATAACACCATCGAGGTTATCCTAGAGAAAAACCGCTCAGGTGCACGTGGAACAGTCAAACTAATCTTCCAAAAGGAATACAATAAATTTTCGAGTATTGCACCATTTGAGGAACGCAATTAAACCATTTAAAAGGAGTATGATAATAAAATGAGTGATGCATTTGCAGATGTAGCCAAAATGAAAAAAATCAAAGAAGAAATCAAAGCCCATGAAGGTCAATTGGTTGAATTGACACTAGAAAATGGTCGCAAACGTGAAAAAAATAAAATCGGTCGTTTGACAGAAGTTTACCCATCGTTGTTCATCGTGGAATACAATGAAAACTCAGATGTTCCAGGTGCCATCAACAATTCTTACGTTGAATCATACACCTACTCAGATATTCTGACCGAAAAAACATTGATTCATTATTTTGATTAATCATTGATAGTTAGTAAGTGGTAAGAGTTTTTAGAATTAGCCTTCATAGCTAAACGTAAGAGAACAGGAGAAGCTGTTCTCTTTTCTACCTTTTGTCAAGCATATCAACGATTTCTAGAAGAAATCATTATCGGAAGCTGCTTAATTCAACCAGTAGAGAAGTTATTTC
>NZ_JBHRZX010000020.1:0-4554 GCF_042649785.1 Streptococcus alactolyticus
AAAGAGAAAACCAATTTGGTTCTCTCTAGATGTTAGCTGGCATCAACCCACTACAGTTGACAATGAGCCGATTTTTTTACTTAAAAAAGAGAAGGTCAAAACTGACCTCCTCTAAAAAATCTAGTGTTGTGAAAGATATGATTAAGAGTTGTTTGCCAAAGTGAGTGTACTAGATTTTTTTATTCTTCATCTTCTCTTTTTCTTCTGCCAGCTAGTAGTCCGAATGCACCTAGGATCATGCTTGCACCAAGGGCAAGGAGATTTCTATCTTCGGCTTGACCAGTCTTAGGAAGAGTTGCTTGGCTTGAACCAACACCGTTACCTACGACAAGAGCGTTAGCTGTAGAAGGAGCTTGTGAAGATTGAGTACCTTTAGCATCAGCAGAGCTTGATGATGTTGCAGGAGCTTTTGGAGCTTCCATACCAGCATTATCTGAGTGATCTGCGTCTGAATCTGAAGGTGCCTCAGGAGTCACCATACCACCGTCACCAGAGTTATCTGAATCTGATGGTACTTCTGGTACCTCAGGAGCTACTGGTTCGTCTGATGGTGCTTGTTTTTGAGGGATAAGATCTTTAATCGCTTGTTTACCTGCTTCAGTGACAGCATCTACTTGAGCATTAGTAGTTGAAGCATCGATTGGCTTTTTCTTCGTCCAATTTAGCAAGTGCAGCCTCGATTTCTTCTTGCGTTGCGTTTGGTGTGTTTTGAAGTTCTTTTTGTTTACTTGCGTAAACTTCTTCAATGACTTGTTTAGCAGCTGCTTTACGTTCAGGTGTTAAGTAGTCATCGTTAAGTGAAGTATCAACAATTTTCTTCAAATCAGCATTTTCAGAGCTTGTTTCAGGTACTGATGATGGTGCAGCATTGATAAGTTTTTCAGCAGCTTCGTTGTACTCAGCGTCCAATAATTTCAATGCAGCCGCTTTTTCTTCATCAGTTGCTTCAGTGTTAGCGTTTATTTTATCAGCAATGTCTTGTTTCTTCGCTTCAAGTTGTGCTTGATAGTTGATCAATTGGATCTTAGCATTAGCTTCTGCTTTAAGTTCTTCAACTTTTGCGATGGTTTGTGCACCACCAGTTTCGACACTTAAATCATCACCTTCAGCAGCTTCGATGTCTTTAGCCAATTGGTCAACGACAGCTTGGATAGCGTCTTTGTATTTGGTTTGACTTGCTTCAGGTAATTTCTCACCTAGGTAACCACTGCCTATGTTATTTTGCAAGAGTTCCACATCAGCTTTGACTTCATCAAGAGCATCTTTCTTCGCTTGGTTAAGGTTTGTCCAACCGTTCAATTGGTCGTAAGAACCTGTCTTAGCGTCATTAGTGATGTTGGTTACACCTGTATCAACAGCTGTTTGACGAGAAGTTTTATCGTTGAGGATTGTTTGTGCTTCTTCGATAGATTTGTCATAAGCAGCTTTCTCCGCATCATCAGCTTCTGTATAAAGTGGTGATTGGCGAACTGTTTCAGCGTTATCAACAAGTTCTTGCAATTTACTTACGTCAACAACTTCAGCTTCTACTGAAACATCAACTGTTCTTGTTGTTCCGTCTGGGAAAGTGTAAGTCGCAGTGATGACACCAGTTGCGTATGTGTTGGCTGCATCTGTGCTTAGAGCTGTTTTCCAAGCATAAGTCACTGTTGCTGAACTGTCTTCAAGAGCAGCTTTGATTTTATCGTTAATCATGTCTGCTGCCTCTGGAACAGTACCACCCACACGGAAGACGTTGTCTGTCTTAGCGGTTGCTTTTGGATAAACAGTCAAAGTACCCGGGTCAAGTTTAGCCGTGACAGTTTCTCTATCCTTAGTCTTATCAGCAACTGTAGCTACTTTTTCAGTATAAATCGAATAAATATCGATAAATTGTGACACGTGGTTTGTATAGTAACTCAATTGCCCTTTAAGGTAGTAGATGTTTTCCTTATCGATTGTATCTGAAGTTTCCACTTCAAACTTGTAGTCTTTTTCATAAGCGTAATCAGTATCAGGGGTATAACCAGAGATAGCATACCAACCGTTATAATTTGTTTGGGTTGCAGCTCCAACCTCTTCAACTCGGCTTGGGTTAACCCCTACGGTTTCTGTAATCGAAACTGATGTATTATTTTTGCTGGCTAATGACGTTGAACTAGAGCTGCCATCTGTTGTTGGTTTTAAGGTGATTCCTGTCATACCTTCGCTATTAACCGTATAGGTTACATTAGCTTTCAACTGTCCATCATTTTCGATACCGATGTTATCAAAGACTACCGTATCACCAGCGATAGCATACTTGTTTGTCTCAGCACTGTTATAATCAGAAGTAATAGCTGAACCAACCCAATCTTTGGCACTGACAAGAGCTAGACCATAGGTATCGACACTATTATAAGACGTGTTAAATGCACTACTTTTACCTGGGGTAATCTTAACACGGATCTTATTAACAGTCGTTGGGACGTTCACCATTACACTATACTTACCGTCTAGGAAATCAAATTTATACCCATCTGTTTTGGTGAAGAGAACTGTCTCTGTTTCTTTACCATCTTTATCAAGAGCAACAATAGTCACCCCAAATTGTGATGTTTCTGAAGTTTGATAAGTAGTTCCACTGCCAGCTAAAGTAGCAATTGTTTTAAAGACAAATTCACCACCAGGAGCGACTGTGATATCTTGGTAACCCCCTTCATAACCATCAACCAGCTGATTATTTTTGCCTGATTGGTATTTACCAAGGATGATGTAATTTTGATCTTTCTCAGGACGTACAATACTGTTGTCTTTATCTCCCCAGAAGTTCGTTCCGACTTGAACATAGTTGCCGATTGGTTTCCAACCAAAGTTTTGATCTGATTCGGCAGCTGCTTTATCATAAGTATTGATAACCCCTCCATCATGCCATAGAGAGCCACTTATTGTTTGAGAACTGTGTTCACCAGTTGTTGGAGTAGCAAGCTGGATGTCTGTACCATTGACAAAGTCAGAGACCGCTTGGTTAGATTCGTAGGTCACGCTTGGACGGAAGGTGTTGACGTTGTTGACTGGTGTACCACCTTGGACATTAGCAAAGAAGCGGTCGCCTGATTCGCTAACGCTTCCGCCTGAGCCTAAGCGTTGATAGTCTTTGTTAAGGGTAAGTGCCTTGCTTTGTTCAAAAGTCAATGATGCCAAAATGGTGTTTGAAAGGTCCATTTTAGCTAATTGTGACGTTGTCAACACTTTGATTTCATCAGGTGTTAGGTCTGTGATTTTTGGTGTTGTTTCTTGACTTGTTTCACTAGCAGGCATTGCGACTGTAGTTGTCAGCTCTGGAGTTGTCTCAATAGTTGGTGTCACTTCTTTTTCAGTTGTTTCTGTTGCAGAAGTTGTTGTGGCTGTTGTTGGAGCTACTTCTTCTGCTTTGTCTTCTGAAGTTTCTGTTTTGCTTTCAGCTGTGCTTTCTTCTGTTACATCGCTAGAAGCTTCGGTTTTGCTTTCTTCAACAGATGGTGTTGTTTCTTCTGTTGTGTCAGCAGATGCGACAACTGAGCTATCCGTTGTTTCTGTTGCAGTAGAGCTGCTTGTGCCTTCTGGAGTAACTTCTTCTGTTTTGCTTTCCGTTGCACTTACTTCAGTAGCTGGTGTTGTGATTGACTCTTTTGTCCCTTCTTGCGCTTTTGTAGGAGCATCCTCGTCAGCTGTCTGAGTAACAACTACTTTGATGTCGTTAGAAGCACTAGGTTCGTCGGCTGCTACTTGCCCACCACCTAATACAAGTGCTGCACCTAGCAAGACGCTAGCAGCACCAAAATGGTACTTTCTAATTGAAAAACGTTGACGTGATTTGTATCAATTAAAACTTGATTTGGATTGCTTAGGTTTATTCATTGTAACCTCCATAATATTAAAACTGTTTCTTTTCTTTTTCTTGATACAAAGAAATCGTTGTATCATTTTTATACAATTCAACATAAATAATTATACATTTTGCTCCTATGCAACACATCTCTACAAGGTAGCACCTCCTTTAAATATTACAAAAGCAATGTTTTTGCAAATTCATATTTTTAAAATTATCAGAATTTTTTATAAACAAAAATAAGTTAATTATAATTAAAATTGATGTTTAATTCTCATTTTATATCTTTTACTTTACTTAAAACGTAAAAAAATCAACTTTTTTCTTAACCCATGCAGTGTTTTTCTTATAGTTTTCAGAATTTTTTATTTATTTTAATACAAAGAGACAAAAACAAGAACTAAAAAACAACCAAAAATATCTTCTAACTTATTCTAAAATACATTATAAATCTTAAACATTAGATTTATCAAACAAAAGAACTCAGAGTTTTTTGCAGTAACTTTACAAGAATTTTACAAATAGTTTATGTGAAACTTTCTGAAAAATATTCACTAACATCTATCTTTTTCTGCTATTTTTTACGGCTCTATAATTTCTGTAGTGGGTAAATCCACCATGGAAATTATGGAGCCTTTTTGAGTATATACAAAAAGTCCCATATGACCTATAATGAAAAGCGTTCAAACTATCATTCTAGAAAGGTTCATATGGAACAACTAAAT
>NZ_JBHRZX010000020.1:4659-43161 GCF_042649785.1 Streptococcus alactolyticus
ACGGTCACTTGGACTACACAGCCCCTAAATGCCCAAAATGCAAGGGACAAATGGCTAAGTACGACTACCAGAAAACTTCTAAAATCCCCTACCTAGAAACTGCTGGCTACCCGCTACTTATCCGCCTTAGAAAGCGTCGCTTCAAGTGTAAAGATTGCGGAAAAATGGCTGTCGCTGAAACTCCTCTTGTTAAGAAGAACCACCAAATCTCTGTCGCTGTTAACCAGAAAATCGCACAATTACTCATCGAAAATCAAGCAATGAAACATATTGCACACAGGCTATCAATTTCAACATCGTCAGTTATGAGAAAGCTCAATGAGTTCAAGTTTGAANNNNTGGATATGTTTAGTCCCTATTATCAACTTGCTAAACAGCTTTTTCCAAATGCAAAAATTGTACTCGATCGCTTTCATATCGTGCAACACCTTAGTCGTGCTATGAACCGTGTCCGTATTCAAATTATGAATCAATTCGACAGAACATCGCAGGAATACCGAGCCTTGAAACGTTACTGGAAATTGATACAACAAGATAGTCGTAAACTCAGCGATAAACGATTTTATCGACCTATGTTTCGAATGCATTTGACTAACAAGGAAATACTCGAAAAACTCCTGTCTTTCTCCCAGGAACTAAGACAACACTATGAACTCTATCAGCTTCTCTTATTTCATTTCCAAGAGAAGAACTCAGACCATTTCTTTGACCTCATCGAACAGGAAATAGCCACCGTTAATCCTATTTTCCAGACGGTATTGAAGACATTTCTAAAGGATAAAGACAAGGTTGGAAACGCCATGGATTTACCTTATTCTAACGCCAAACTGGAAGCTACCAACAATCTCATCAAAGTCATTAAGAGAAATGCCTTTGGGTTCAGGAACTTTGAAAACTTTAAAAAACGGATTTTGATTGCATTGAACATAAAGAAAGAGAGGACGAAGTTCGTCCTCTCTAGGTGTTAGCTTTTCATCTACCCACTACAGTTGACAAAGAGCCAGTCTTTTTTGATAAAATTTTGGTCAACGTTCCCCTTTATTGCGAATAACAAAGCCTGCTTTTTTCTCACTTGATGTGCGATGAGGACGTTTGTTGTCTTTGCTTTGGAAGTCACGCTTATTTTTAGAAGAGGTGCGTTTGAATTCGTAGTGGTTGTCGCGGTTATCACGGCGTCTGTCAGAGCGGTTACCACGACGATTGTCGCGACCACGTCCACCTTTGCGGTCATTGTTGTGAGCACCTGATGGTTTGAATGGCAATGGTTTTTCACGCGCAATTTCAATTTTTGGCAAGCTTTCAGGGTCTTTCACAGTCAAGCTAAGAATATAAAGCGCCAATTCTTCAGGGGTGAATTCAGCTGCTAGCTTGATAGCGTCGCCTTTGAATTTGTCAAAGCTTGCACGAACGGTTTCATCTGCAAAATCACGCTCGATTTTCTTAAGAGCCACTTTTTTCTTAGCTTTGAAAGCTTCTTCTGCTGTCGCTGGTTTCAAGCCTTTCATGCGTTTCTTGGTTAATTTTTCGATGATTGACAAGTAACCCATTTCATTTGGTGCCACAAATGTGACAGACTGACCGTGTTTACCAGCACGACCTGTACGACCGATACGGTGAACGTAGCTTTCAGGGTCTTGCGGAATATCATAGTTGTAAACGTGGGTCACACCTGAGATGTCAAGCCCACGCGCCGCAACATCTGTCGCTACCAAGATGTCGATGTTATCATTTTTAAAATCACGAAGGACACGGAGGCGTTTGCCTTGGTCAAGGTCACCGTGAATGCCTTCGGCACGATAGCCACGCAATTTCAAGCCACGGGTTAATTCGTCCACGCGGCGTTTGGTACGGCCAAAGACGATGGCTAATTCTGGGCGTTCCACGTCGATTAAACGTGTCATGGTGTCAAATTTTTCTTGTTCTTTAACACGGATATAGTATTGGTCCACCAAGTCAGTGGTTAATTCTTTGGCTGCCACGCGTACATGTTCTGGGTCATACATAAATTTGACACCGATGCGTTTGATGGCTTCTGGCATGGTTGCTGAGAAGAGGAGGGTTTGACGGTTCTCAGGCACACGGCTGATAATCGCTTCAATATCTTCAAGGAAGCCCATGTTGAGCATTTCGTCTGCTTCATCAAGGATAAGGGTTTCCACGTGGTCTAATTTCAAGGCTTTGCGTTTAATCAAGTCAAGCAAGCGTCCTGGTGTTCCGACAACGATGTGGGCACCTGAGCGAAGGGCTTTGATTTGTTTTTCAATGCTTGAGCCACCGTAAACAGAGCGAACTTTGACCCCTTTTTCACGACCAAAACGGAATAATTCTTCTTGTCCTTGGACGGCTAATTCACGCGTTGGGGCAATAACGAGGGCTTGAACAACGTGGCGACTGGTGTCGATTTTGTCTAGTGTTGGCAAGCCAAAAGCTGCTGTTTTTCCGGTACCTGTTTGGGCTTGTCCAATAACATCCTTGCCTTCTAAGGCTAAAGGAATGGTTAATTCTTGGATTGGTGATGGTTTTTCAAAACCTGCTTTTTCCACCGCTTTAAGAATGTTTTCTGATAAATGAAGTTCTGTAAATTTCAAAATGTTCTCTTTTCTAAAAGACAGTGCGAAGCTGCCTTATTAAACTTTACTGTCGTTATCTAACAACTCATCTAGTGTACCATATTCCTAATCAAAAAGATAGAAAACATGGTCATTCCCATCATAATTTTACTTTTCTCACTTTTTGAAGATTTATAAGGGCATAAAAAGAAGAGAAAAGCGTCTGTGTCAGCCTTTCTCTTTGGTTTTATTACATTTTTTCTTCGAGGTCAACGTCTGGGTATTTATCCGCAAACCAACGCAAAGCAAAGTCGTTTTCAAAAAGGAAAACGGGTTGGTCAAAGCGGTCTTTTGCCAAGATGTTGCGGCTTGATGACATGCGTTCATCAAGGTCTTCTGGTTTAATCCAGCGGACAGTCTTTTTACCCATTGAGGTCATGACCACTTCGGCATTGTATTCATTCTCCATGCGGTGTTTGAAAACTTCAAACTGCAACTGACCAACGGCACCAAGCATGTACTCGCCTGTTTGGTAGTTTTTGTACAGCTGGATAGCCCCTTCTTGCACCAATTGTTCAATCCCTTTATGGAAGGATTTTTGTTTCATGACATTTTTGGCAGCCACTTTCATGAACAATTCAGGGGTGAAGGTTGGGAGGGGTTCAAATTCAAATTTGTTTTTACCGACAGTTAGGGTATCACCGACTTGGTAAGTTCCTGTATCGTAAACCCCGATAATATCACCGGCGACAGCATTTTCAACATTTTCACGTGATTCGGCCATGAACTGTGTGACGTTTGAGAGTTTCACTGATTTTTTCGTACGGGCTAGATTGACACTCATGCCGCGTTCAAATTCACCTGAAACGATGCGGACAAAGGCGATGCGGTCACGGTGGCGTGGGTCCATGTTGGCTTGGATTTTAAAGACAAACCCTGAAAAATCTTTGTCGTAAGGGTCGATGACCGTGCCATCTGTGGTCTTGTGGCCGTGTGGTTCTGGAGCGAATTTCAAGAAGGTATCTAGGAAGGTTTGCACCCCAAAGTTCGTCAAGGCAGAACCAAAGAATACAGGCGTCAAGTCACCTGACAAGATAGCTTCTTCAGAAAATTCATTTCCTGCTTCTTCTAGCAATTCAACGTCTTCTAAAACTTGTTGGTAGAAGGGGTTGTTGGCAAAGAGTTTGTCACCATCTGCTAGGTCTGCAAAACGCTCGTCACCTTTGTAGAGTTCTAAGCGTTGGTTGTACAAATCATAAAGCCCTTCAAAAGATTTTCCCATACCAATTGGCCAGTTCATTGGGTAGCTGGCAATGCCAAGCACTTCTTCCAATTCTTCTAGCAAATCAAGGGGTTCACGTCCATCACGGTCCAATTTGTTGATGAAGGTGAAAACAGGGATATTGCGGTGTTTGACAACTTCAAATAATTTTTTGGTTTGTGCTTCGATACCTTTGGCTGAGTCAACCACCATTACCGCAGCATCTACCGCCATCAAGGTACGGTAGGTGTCTTCTGAAAAGTCCTCGTGCCCTGGGGTGTCTAGGATATTCACGCGTTTGTCTGCATAATCAAATTGCATTACTGATGAAGTTACTGAAATCCCACGTTGTTTTTCAATATCCATCCAGTCTGATTTGGCGAAATTTCCTGTTTTTTTCCCTTTGACAGTACCCGCCTCGCGAATCTCACCACCAAAGTAAAGCAATTGTTCTGTAATCGTCGTTTTACCAGCATCTGGGTGACTGATGATGGCAAACGTACGACGTTTTTTAATGTCATCTTGAATTGTCATTTTATTTCCTTATTAATCTTAATTATCTTCTTTATATAAACGTATCACCTAATCTTTAGTGACTACATTGGTCCACTCCTTTTCTGCCATACAAAAAATAGAGTCATGGGACTCATAACTCTATTATTATAACGAAAAGTGGGCTCTATTTCAATATTTCCCCACGGTGTTCTCCTCAGAAACCGCAAAATAATTGATTAAGAGAATACTACACATACAAAGACTGCCACCATAGTGCTCCATGATATTGATAAAGAAAGTTATCAAAAAGAGCATCGTATGGAATAATGTCAGTTTTTTCCCTCTCAACTGTACAATGAGAAAAATGGGATACAGTAGAAATAGGAAAATTCCCTGACGTAACAATGAATCAATATAAAAACTATCATCGTACATCGGATGCCCATTTATTTCGGTAAAAGTTGGAATATTTCGTGGCAACCAATCAACACCGAATGCTTGCAAATACGTGTGTCCGATATTCAATCTTCCTGAAAACCAATGATTCAATGTTGCATAAATGGTACTATCACCATTGTAGAAGTATGGAAGCCCTAGCCCCAAACCAAACATCACAATCACCAGTGGAATAATCACAGAACCAGAAACCTGATACTTTAGTAATAATGGTTTCAAAAAATAGCAAAGAATGATGACCCCAGCAATTAAAAATGTTGTCCTTGAGTCGGTAATCGCAAAAATCAATAAGGAAACAAGCAACATGACCAGTCCTGCTCTAGCTTTACGGCTCTTTCTAACCAAGGAAAAATCAAACAACAAACCAACCAGATACATTCCCAAAGAATTTGGGTGCATAAAACCATAAGAATGCCTAATCAAATCTTTGTCAGCTCGATACATGGTCATATCAGAAATAATATGACTATTGTAAGCAAAGAGCACTAAGATTGCTACAATCAGCTTGAAGTAGAAAATTGCTGTCATCAACCGCTCATCGTCCTTATCAACACTCGCTGATAACAAAAACAAGGTAACCATGGACAAATCATCAACGTTTGTTTCCAGATAATTAGACATTGGTAATAAAATCAAAAAAGCTAGTGCAAAAATCCCTGCTAAAATCTTCTCTATCGACCAACCTGAACGCCAAAAACTCCACAAATACATGGCAAATCCGCCAATAATGGCAAGACTTGACATCAATAAGAAAAACGGTAGAGGAAACGGATAACGTTTCAAGAACCAAGCTAGAAATAGCAAACAAAACTCAAGAAAATACAAGGCTCGATAAAGAAACCTTGCAAATGACTCTTCAGTCCTAAATACTTCCTTTAACCTTAACATCTCCACAGTAATCTATTCCTCCAGTGCTTCAACAACTTTAGCTAACTGCATTGAGTTGCTACCTTTCAACAAGATTTGGTCAGCTGGTTGCAATACTTTTTGGACAGTTTCAAGCATGGCATCAAATTGATCCTCGTCAGCTGTTTTCTTGAAATAATAAACTTTTCCAATTGGGAACATTTGACTAGCAAGTTGTGCCAACTCGGCAATATCTTCCCCATAGAAAATGAGTGTATCTAATGTTTCAGGTGACAAGCTCATAATCATGCGTTTATGAAGCTCAACAGATTGCTCACCCAATTCTTTCATGTCAGCAAGCACAGCGATTTTTTTACCACCCTCATTGGCAGGAATTTTAGAAAATGTCTCTAAAATTAAGCGCATTGCCGTTGGATTAGCATTGTAAACATCTGACAAAATATCAGCACCATTGGCTGCTTTTTTCCATTCCGTACGATTACGCGTTAATTCGATTGTCTCAAGAGCCTCGACAATATCGTCATCAGAAATGGCTAATAATTTACCAACATAAGCTGCCACCATGGCATTAGTCGCATTGTATTTTCCAGGCACAGGTAGGGTAATTGGACGGTCAATCACATTTGTCGTAAAGGTCAACGATTCCTTACTTTCTTGCAAATCTTTCACAAAAATTTCTGCGCCGTCACCAAAACGAATAACCATTTGGCTTTCAGGTAAATAAGGATCAACGATTGTGTCAGCTGGCGCAATCAAAATGCCATCTGAATCCATGCCATCAACAATTTGCAATTTACCTTCTGCGATTTTCTCACGACTACCGAAAAATTCCAAATGAGCTTCACCAATCAAAGTCACCACACCGATATGTGGTTTTGCAAGTTCTGACAACAGATGAATGTCACCCATATGATCTTGCCCCATTTCAAGGACAATTTTCTCCGTATCATCTGGCATATGAAGCGCTGTATATGGCAAACCAATTTCGTTATTGTAGTTGCCTTGTGTTTTATAAGTCTTGTATTCTGTTGATAAAACCGCAGCAATCATGTCTTTTGTGGTTGTTTTTCCGTTTGAGCCTGTCACGGCAATCACGTCAACACGTTGTTTTTCAAGGTAGTATTGGGCTAGGCGTTGGAAGGCCTCCAAACAATCGTCCACCAAAAGATAGGGGTGGTGGCTCAATTCGCGTTCTGAAAAGGTTGCAACGGCACCATTTTCAAAAGCCGTTTCAATAAAATCATGCCCATCACGTGCACCCTTCAAAGGCAAAAACAAGTCCCCTTTTTGAATCTTGCGACTATCAAATTCGATTTGGTGCAGGGGAACGTCATCAAACTCTGAGATCGTATTTTTAGCGCCAACAACTTTGGCCACTTCATGCAATGTTAATTTCATTTTGAATCCTTCATAAAAAATCTATTATTAACCTTTTCATTATATCATAAAATCCCTCTTCTCGTTGGATTTTTATGGTACAATTGTAGTTGCAAAGTTTTTTTGCACAGAGTAAATGGTTCGCGTTAAGTGTGTGTGAATGGGATGTTGTCACACAACGAAGCAATTTGCGCGGTGAGCCATTGCATCCGCTGTTAATTTTAACAGCTCTACTTTTGATTAAAGGAGCCAAAATGCATTCTATTTGTAAAACACCCCCATTAACCCCTAAGCGACTGGTTAGCTTGGCAATGCTTATTGCCCTTGCTTTCATCGTTAGTAAGTTCTCTATTCCGATTATCCCACAACAATTGGTGATTAGTTTGACCTTTATTGTCAACACGATTATCGGAATGATCGCAGGTCCTTTTTGGGCATTTATCAGTCTAGGTATTCTCGATGTGGTGGATAACTTATCGAGCGGTGCTGGTAATTTCATCATTTGGTGGACCTTGATGGAAGCCGTCCAAGGCTTTTTCTACGGTTATTTCTTTTATGAAAAGCCTCTAAGTTGGTCAAGTAAAAAAGACTGGCTTCATGTGACGCTAGCGACTGTCGTGATTATGTTAATCGGGACCTTTATTTTCACCCCACTCCTCATTCAGATTTACTTTGGTGTTCCTTTCTGGGCGCAGTACTTGTCAGGGCGTTGGTTGAAAATCTTTGAAATACCACTACGTATTATCATTACCATGTTAGTGATTCCACGTTTGCAGACGATTCCAGAATTGCGCAAACTCGCCAACTTACCTTAATAAACAACCTCAGAGAGTTATCCCATCTCTGAGGTTATTTTGTGCACAAAAAAACACCTCGAGGGTGCTTTTTCGTCTTAAATCAAATGGCTTTCGCGTTTGTCAAACATTTCTTTAGCGAGTTCTACCAATTGCTCAATCAAATCAGAGTATGGAAGTCCCATGTTTTCCCAAAGCAGTGGGTACATTGACCATTGGGTGAAACCTGGCATGGTGTTTAGTTCGTTGAGGTAAACGTGGCCGTCTTCTGTTAAGAAGAAATCGCAACGTGACAAACCACAGCCACCAATGGCACGAAAGGCTGTTGCTGCGTAGCCACGCATTTCTTCCGTAATTTCAGGAGCGATGTGAGCTGGGATGTCCATGGTGATTTTGTTGTCGATGTATTTGGCATCGTAGTCATAAAAGGCAACATCTTTGACCACTTCACCTGGTAGGGTTGTTTTCACATCGCCATTTCCTAAAATACCGACTTCAATCTCACGCGCATTGACCCCTTGCTCGATAAGGATACGGCTGTCGTATTTCAAGGCGAGGTCAATAGCAGAGCGAAGTGAAGCTTCGTCATCAGCTTTTGAAATCCCTACTGAAGAGCCCATGTTGGCTGGTTTGACAAAAACAGGGTAAGTCAAGTTTGCATTGACATCTACGATAGCTTTGTCGAGGTCAGCCCCTTCAATGTAAGTCACATAAGCCACTTGTGGCACGCCTGCTGTTTCCAAAATATGCTTGGTTGAGATTTTATCCATTGCCACACTTGATGACAAGATATTTGTTCCAACGTAAGGCATTCTGAGGACTTCAAGGAAACCTTGAACCGAACCATCTTCGCCCATTGGCCCGTGAAGCACTGGGAAAACAACTGCCCCTGGCTCGTAAATATCGCTTGGCTTGATTTTTTGACTGTCAACGATGGTGTCGTTGGTCATCAATTTTTCAGCGTCAGTCGGTTTGCTTGAAAATTCTTGTGTTTTAACAAAATCCCCTGTTTGTGTGATGAAATACGTTTTCACAAAGAATTTATCGTAGTTAATTGCACGCATGACGCTTTCAGCTGATAAAACAGACACTTCGCGCTCTGCAGAACGTCCACCATAAAGTAAAACAAGCGTTTCTTTTGACATACCTTTCATTACCAGAACATCTTGAGCAATTCTAGCCTCGCTCATGTTCCATTCCTTTTCTATTACAATTTCCTACCTATCATACCACAAAAGCAGCACCCTTTCAAACACCACTTGACCTCACGTGATAGAAAAAAGCAACTTTATGTAAAAGTTGCTTTGGGGTTATAATTCTGTACGGTTTTCAATAGCACGCAGCAGGGTCACTTCGTCAGCGTATTCGATATCAGAACCAACAGCAAGTCCTCGTGCTAGGCGGGTTACCTTAAGGCCAGCTGGTTTTAAGACGCGTGAGATATACATCGCGGTCGCCTCACCATCTGCGGTGGCATTGGTTGCGATAATCACCTCGCTGACCTCACTATCCATAAGGCGCGTAATCAAGGGCTTCAAATTGATGTCGTCTGGTCCAACGCCATTCATAGGAGAAATCAAGCCGTGCAAGACATGGTACAAGCCATGGTATTCTTGAATTTTCTCCATAGCAGACACATCCTTAGAATCTTCAACCACTAAAATCACTGAGCGGTCGCGGGTTTCATCCGTGCAGATATTGCAAGGGTCCTCGTCTGTTAAGTTACCACAAACTGAGCAGTAAGTCAGTTCACGCTTGGCTGCTAGTAGGTTTTTGGCAAATTCGTTGACGTCTTCGTCTGACATGCCAATGGTATGAAAAGCAAGTCGTGTCGCTGTCTTAATCCCAATGCCTGGCAATTTGGTAAAACTATCAATGAGTTTTGCGATGGGGGTTGGGTAGAGCATCTTTTTCCTCCTTTGTAACAAAGGGACGAGCCGACCTTGTTTTCAATCGACTCGCCCAATTCTTATTTATTGACATAAGTTGACATGTATAAGTTGATGATATCACGCGCAATGACTTGGTTGGTGTGATTGTCTTCACTCGTCAAATGCGGAATAATCACGGCAACGGCGATGTGAGAATCATCGGTTTCTGAGTAATCGTAAGCGAGAACGCTCAAGTTAATAGTGGTTACCGCATTACCTGAAGCATCGACAGCGTAGGTTTCGGCGGTACCCGTTTTACCAGCGATGGTTACGGTTGAGCTTCTCATGTGAGAACCTGTGGCAAAAGCATCAGTACCATTTACCACTTGATAGAACCCTTGGTGAATCAAGTCCATATCTTCTGATGAGATATCAACTTTATTAAGCACCTTGCTTTCAATGGTCTTGGTCAAGGTACCTAGACCACCCTTGCCGTCACTTTCGTAAATGCCTTCGACAAGGTGTGGGGCAATACGGCTACCACCGTTGGCTACAGTTGCTGCGTATTGGGCCAATTGCATTGGGGTGTATGAGTCATACTGTCCAAAGGCTTCTGTCAAGACATTACCCGCAGAGTATTCTTTAGACAGGTAACCTGTTGTATTTTCTGGTAGGTCAATGCCTGTACTTGTTCCCATACCGTATTCAGCGTAAGTGGCACGCAATTCTTCCATGGCTTTTTTCATACCAGAAGTTGATAAGGCCATTCCTGAATGGTATTCTTGTCCCATCATCTTGAGGGCGACTTGTACCATGTAGGTATTTGAAGAGTATTCCAAGGCTTGCACGGCTGTGATGTTTCGTGAACCGTAATCGGTAAACCATGACTTGATTGATGGCGAACCAGCGATATTAATTGGTTGGTCAGTCAAGACTTGGTTACCAGAAATGACGTTTGATTTCCAGCCAGCTGTTAGGGTTGCTGCCTTGACAACTGACCCTGGTACAAAGATGTCATTGATGGTACCAAGGGCATCTAGTTGCGTTGTGGTTGAACCAACATCATGCGATAGACCTGCCATAGCCAAGACCGCACCTGTCTTAGGATTGAGGGCAACGGCATAAGCCCCTTCAGAATACGTCGCATAACCACTGGTGATATCTGCTCCATAGTATTGTTGGAGAATGTTTTCCACACCTGCTTGGAAATCTGCGTTAATGGTCAATTTGAGGTTTTGACCTGATTTGCCTTCACTGAGGACTTTGTCAGAAGCCACGTTACCGTTTTTATCGGTTTTGATTTCACGAACGGTGTGAGTCCCTTGAAGGTATTCTTCGTATTCTTTTTCCAAGTAAGAGGTTCCGACACGGTCATCAAGGGCGTAACCTTTGGCAAGATATTCTTCAACTTTTTCGGCTGGCAGACCTGATTTTTTCGATGACACTGTTCCGATAACAGTCACCAAAGAACTGTTTGACGCTTGACGGTCCCAGTCTGTCGCAATAGAAATGCCTGACAGTTTTGATTGGTTGGCGGTGATGTAGGCAATTTGCTCTTCTGTCAAATCCCCAGTCGTCAAATGCACCGTACTAAAGGTTGAAGCTGAATTCATCTGGTTAAAGATATAAACCAATTTCAACTCATCTTCAGAATAGTTAATCTCATCGTCAGTCACCGCATTAACAGCGTTGGCATAAATAGTTGACTCCGACAAACTGTTACCATAGTTATCGTATTTTTCCTTATCTGGTAGGCGTTTGACAACCGCTGCGTAAGTATCTGAATCTGCTAGGTAATAGTCTTTTTTCTGACGTGTGGTGACGTTGGTTTCAGTCAAATTCACCAGCGTTGCCAATTTAGCGGCTAATTTTTTCATTTCTCCCGCAGTCATGGTATTGCTACGTGTAAAGGCTACCACTTGTTTCACGTTGTTGGAAACGAGCAGTTTTCCTGCCGAATCGTAAATTTCACCACGAGGGCTTGAGGTCGTGACCTTATACGTCGTCGATGAATTTAATTTGTTTTCGTAAAACGATTTATTAAAAATTTGCATCTGTGCCAGTCGCAAAACGATGACTGAAAACAGCACAACGATTACCGAAAAAATCAAATAAATCCGTCTTGTAACGTTACTTGGTCCTTTTTCGATTTTGATGTTACGTAATCTCTTTTTTAATGACATTATTTCCTCACAAATAAAAGCTCTGTTTTATATTCTATCATATTTTCATTAAAAGAGAGAAAACTAACCAGAAAAGTTTTTAACCAGACTTTACAAAAAAAGAAAGGTCGCTTGACCCTTCTTTATTACACTTGTTCGTTAACATTGAGTGAAAAATTGATACCGACCTTGTCTTTTAAAAATACCCAAATGTAGTAGGCAATGTAAAAATCAATACAGCCGTGTACCATAGAGCCAAGGCCAATCAACCCCACTAATGACCAGACATAACTCATGGTTAATTGGCTGCCTGTCGTCAAGGACAAGACGACAACAAATTCTGCCAAGCCGTGCAAGAGATTTAATCCCAAAGCTAAAAGCAAGCGTGAGGTGGCATTATCCAAAAGTTTTGGATATCTTTGAAGCAGAACTGCTCCAATCATTGCAAACAAGAGATGTGACACCGCTCGCAAGACAATGACAATCGGAAAGCCAGCCAGCAAGAAACCAAGGCTTGTCCCCAAAGCAACCATGAAGGTCACCTGAGGTGCAATGAACATGGCCATAAAAACAGGCACATGACTGGCTAAAGTGAAGGAAGCTGGCCCAATAACCACCTTAATCGGCATCACCATGGGAATTAAAATCCCAAAGGCTACCAGTATAGCCGAAAAGGCCAGCGATTTTGTTTGACTTTGTTTTACCATAAATTCCTCCTAAATAAACCGGTCTCATAAGCTTTATTTGTGCTTTATCTCACATGATTACTGCTATTATAAAAGAAAACACAACAGGTGTCAAGACATCTGTTGTGTTTTAGTTTTCAGATAACAAAATCCCTTTATCAGCCAAAAGTGTTTTAATCTCATCAAAACGGTCCTTAGAGGAGCAAGACAAAGTGTGCGTATGAATACCATCCGTCAAAGAGGATAATAAAGTAGCGTGCGATTGCTCAATTTTCTCCATGAAATTGGCAATATCTTCTTCTGTCTTAATGTTTAAAGATGCCGTCAGCATCCCATAAACAGGATGTTCCACCTCGACATCCACCACAATCCCACCTTGCGACACAATGCAAGCCAACTCTTCTTCAATCTTATCTTGACCGTGCTGACAAGCAATTTTCCCAATAAACTGATGAGAATACAAGGACTGAGATAAAATGTAGCCTTTTGGCGTTGAAATCACATCATTGTCTGCCGCTCTCAATAAGGCAATATCCCCTACAATAATCTGACGACTCACACCAAATTGGCTGGCCAAAGCACTGGCTGAAATAGGCACCTGAGCCTGACTCAAAGACGCCATAATCTTTTGACGGCGCTCTGCTGCTTTCATAACCATTCTCCTTTCACGTTTCATGCTTTCATCATATCACAAATCCCTCCCATTTTTAAAGTCAGAAAAAAGCACCCTAGCACAAGCTAGAATGCTTCTTACACACTACACTTATTATAAAAGATTATTTACCTAAGTAGTATTCTTTTGTAACGTTCAATTTGTCGTCGAATTCGAAAACAAGTGGTGGGAAGTTAGGGATTTCAACGTCCATGATTTCGTCATCTGACAATTGTTTGATGTGTTTTACAAGGGCACGGATTGAGTTACCGTGTGCACCAACGAATACGTTTTTACCATCTTTAAGTGCTGGAGCGATTTTATCTTCCCAGAATGGAAGGGCACGTTCCAATGTCACTTTCAAGTTTTCAGCATCTGGAATAACAGTGTCGTCAAGGTTTGCGTAACGACGGTCAGTGTGTGCTGAGTATTTGTCATCTTTAGCCATAGCTGGTGGCAATACATCGTATGAACGACGCCAGATGTGAACTTGTTCGTCACCCCATTTTGCAGCAGCTTCAGCTTTGTTTTGGCCAGTCAAACCACCGTAGTGACGTTCGTTTAAGCGCCATGATTTTTCAACTGGAACCCAAAGTTGATCTGATGATTCAAGAGCAAGGTTAGTTGTTTTGATCGCACGTTTAAGAACTGATGTGAAAGCAAGGTCAAATTCGATTCCTGCTTCTTTGATCAATTTACCAGCGTCGATAGCTTGTTGTGTTCCTTCTTCTGTAAGATCTACATCTGCCCAACCAGTGAAAAGGTTAGCTTTGTTCCATTCAGATTGCCCGTGACGTGCAAACACTAATTTTACCATTAGATTTTATCTCCTTCTATAATGTATCGCGACCTAAACGCCGCTGACTTTTACTATTCTACCCAAAAAGAGGTAAAAAAGCTAGTGAAATTACTAATTTTATCTCAAGACGCTGACTTTTCTCAATCAAAGCACTGATTTTGTGACGGTCATGGTGCGCATAGCATTTAATGTAGCCAGCACTGTCACCCCAACATCGGCAAAAATAGCCAGCCACATATTTGCCAAACCAAATCCTGCCAACAAGAGAACGGCTAATTTCACACCGATTGAAAAGACGATATTTTCATGAGCGACGCGACGCGTGCGACGTGCAATAGCAATGACTTTGACTAATTTAGAAAGCTTGTCGTCCATAATGACCACATCAGCGGATTCAATGGCAACATCACTGCCCAAGCCTCCCATGGCAATACCGACATCTGCTCGAGCCAAGACTGGAGCGTCGTTGATGCCGTCACCGACAAAACCAACAGTCGCACGTTTTTGAGCAGTATTGAGATAGGTTTCAAGGCCTGTCACCTTGTCTGTCGGTAGCAATTCTGCCTGATAATCGGTGATGCCAAGTTCTGCAGCTACTTTTTCTGCCACTTCTTTGCGGTCCCCTGTCAGCATAACCAAACGCTTGATACCAAGTGATTGTAATTGTTCTAAGGCGGATTTTGTGTCTGGTTTGATGCAGTCTGAAATCACGATGTGCCCAGCGTATTGCCCATCAATAGCGACATGGACCACCGTACCAACCTTGCTGCACGTTTTCCATTTGGCACCCAAACTGTCCATGAATTTGGTATTACCGACAGCAACGGTATGCCCGTTGATATTTGCACTGACGCCATAGCCTGATTTTTCCGTGATATCCGTAATCCGACAATCATCTGCTTCTTTTTGATAGGCAGAACGAAGGGATTGGGCAATGGGGTGATTTGAAAAACGTTCCACGTGGCTAGCTAAGTGCAACAACTCTTCTTCCTTGATGTCTTTTGGATGAAGGGCAGTTACCTCAAACACACCCTCAGTCAGCGTCCCTGTCTTATCAAAAACCAGAGTATCGAGTGACGCCAAGGTTTCAAGGTAATTAGACCCTTTAATCAAAACGCCCTCTTTGGAACTAGCACCGAGGCCGCCAAAAAAGCTAAGGGGAATGGAAATCACCAAGGCACAAGGACATGAAATGACTAAGAAGGTCAAAGCACGGCTAAACCATTCTGGAAAATGAGCCATGAAATCACCTGAAAACAGGGGCGGTAACACCGCCAAAAGCAAAGCTGCAATCACGACTGTCGGTGTGTAAACCGCCGCAAAACGGGCCATAAAACGTTCGCTCTTAGACTTGTGCGCCGTCGAATCCTCTAACAATTCCAAAATTTTACTAAGAGTCGAATGCTCTACTGAGTGCAACACTTTGACACGGATGACACCTGTCATGTTAATCATACCAGATAGCACTTGGTCGCCCACCACCACTTCTTGGGGCAGGCTTTCTCCCGTCAAGGCTGACGTATCCACCGAAGATTCTCCCTCAATTAAAATCCCATCAATGGCGACTTTTTCCCCTGGGGAAATCGTGATAATCTGCCCCTCATGCAAGACCTTGGGGTCAACATCGACCAGCTTGCCCTCTTGTTCAAGATGAACCACATCAGGTTTCAAAGCCAGCAACTCGGCAATGGATTTTTCACTATTTCCTTCAGCAATGTGTTCAAAAAGTTCACCAATTTGGTAAAAAATCATGACAAAAACAGCTTCGGCAAACTCTGCTTCCTGCGTGATAAAACTAAGAAGAAAAGCACCTAGCGTTGCCAAGGACATGAGAAAATGCTCACTAAAGACCTTACCTTGACTGATTTTCACAACAGCTTTTTTCAAAACCGTATACCCCGCAATTAAATAAGGAACGGCGTACAAAATAGCTTGCATTTCTAAGGTTGGTTGATAGATCCGCACCACCACAACAACCAGTAAAAAGACAAGGATAGCTAGAACAATCTGCCTTAAGGATTTTTTATTCTTCTCTGACATCGGTATCCTCCTCATAATGCTCGATAACGGAATGTAAGACGTGACTAATATGGCTATCAGCCAAACGGTAAATTTGATGCTTACCTTCACGTCTAACAGCCACAATCTTAAGGTTTTTCAATAAAGTCAATTGATGGGAAATGGCTGATGGTGTCATCTCTAAAACTGCCGCTAAGTCTGTTGATTTCCATTCTTTTTGGCTTAGTTGCCACAAGATTTTCAAGCGGGTTTCATTGCCCAAAGCCTTGAAAAAATTAGAAACCGTATCTAGCAACTCCCCCTCAAAATGCTCTATCATCTTTTCTCCTTTCTATTATTAACGTTTTTATATTTGAACACTTATTCAATAGTTCAATAATTTTTAGTATAACCTAAACGCTTTCGTTTTTCAAGTAAAAAACGCTAAAAGACCACTCTCAACACTCAGACACCTCAATATTCCTATTTGAAGAAATCAAAACGGCCTTGAAAGCTTTATAAGATCGCAAGATTATTGGAAAACTGGTCGTTGATATGTATTTATCTTGAAAATGTTCGGGAAAATGACTTGCTTTCATTCTGATGAAATAGTAAAATGAAGATGGGTTGGAATGCCTTTTCAACCGTTATTACAACACTTGGAGGACTTTATGGTTTCTACTGCAACAAAAATCGGTACTTTCGATTTTGACAACTGCCTCATGAATGCCGCTGGCGTTTACTGCATGACTCGTGAGGAATTAGCTGATATTGATGCTTCTGCTGCTGGCTCTTTTGTCACCAAGACAGGGACATTAAACGCACGCGCTGGTAACCCTGAACCACGCTACGTTGATACAAGCCTTGGCTCAATCAACTCAATGGGCTTGCCAAATCACGGTTTCCAATATTATTTGGACTTTGTGACTGAGCTCCAAAACACGCCAAATAGCAAGAATCACTTCTTATCACTTGTTGGTATGTCTGAAGAAGAAACACACACCATTTTAAAAGCCGTCCAAGACTCTGACTACCAAGGTTTGGTGGAATTAAACCTTTCTTGTCCAAACGTTCCAGGAAAACCTCAAATCGCTTATGATTTTGAAACAACTGAGAAACTCTTGAAGGACATTTTTGCTTATTTCACAAAACCACTTGGGGTGAAATTGCCTCCTTATTTTGATATTGCTCACTTTGACCGTGCTGCTGCGGTATTCAATCAATTCCCGTTGGCTTTTGTTAACTGCATCAATTCAATCGGTAACGGTTTGGTTATCGAAGATGAAACCGTTGTTATCAAGCCAAAACATGGTTTTGGTGGTATTGGTGGGGATTATATCAAAC
The DNA here is from genome assembly GCF_042649785.1 of Streptococcus alactolyticus. Taxonomy (NCBI): domain Bacteria; kingdom Bacillati; phylum Bacillota; class Bacilli; order Lactobacillales; family Streptococcaceae; genus Streptococcus; species Streptococcus alactolyticus. The sequence goes on from NZ_JBHRZX010000020.1 coordinate 21,971, forward strand.
CAACAGCGCTTGCTAACGTACACGCCTTTTACCAACGCCTAAATCCTACTATTCCTATTATAGGGACAGGTGGGGTCAAGACTGGTCGCGATGCCTTTGAACACATCTTATGCGGAGCTAGCATGGTTCAACTAGGAACTGTTTTACACCAAGAAGGTCCAGCCGTTTTTGAACGTATTACAAATGAATTAAAAGCCATTATGACTGAAAAAGGCTATGAAAGCCTTGATGATTTCCGTGGCAAGTTACAGTATTTGGACTAACCAAATCATAAAAAAATGCCGCCCTAGAAATAGGGTGGCATTTTTAGTCTTAAAATGACGCTTACCAATCATTCCAAAAATCATCATCGTCATCATTGTTGAGTGTCTTTTCATCGTCCTTATCGTCTTTTTTATTCTTAGGAGCGATGATATTGCCGTCCTTATCCACTTTTGGTTTTAGGACGTAACTATAAGCAATCAACAAAAGAACCTTGATAATTGAAAAAATAGCTAAAACAATAATGATAAATAACAGCGTTTCCTTCATGTTATCAACTCTTCTCTCTAATCCTTTTGGGCAAAGCCAAAAGATGTTTCAACTGATTATAACACAAGTTACCCACATTTTAAACTGTAACCACCTGCTTTATCTTCTATGGTGGTTTTGTGCTAGGCAGTTTGGGCATTCTATGATACACTATAACTTGAGGGTGGTTTCATTCCTGTATTCATGGGCGATTAGACAAATTTTAGCTCAGGATATGTGGACGCATACCATTCGACATACGAGATAACAAACGTGTAAGGCTGAACCACGTAAAAAGCTGAAAATAGAAGATAATCATGAAAAAGCTTAGTGTAATCGGGATGACTTTATTGTCTATTGTGACCCTTAGTGCTTGTGCCACCTCGTCAAACAACTCAAGCAGCAAAAGCAAGTCGGAAAATTCGTATCCTTTAGAACGTTATGCTTCTTCTAGCGAAACAGAATTACCTCAAAAGACCACGGCTTATTCAGACGAGGCCTATGTATCATTTCCGTATAGCGTTCAAGCCGATAAAAAAAATACCTATACTTTTAAGAGTATTACCAAAGTCAAAGGAAACAGCGATGAGGACAATATCCTCTTGGTTGATATCAGTTTCACCAACAATGAAGAAACAGCAACAACACCTTATATGGGATTTGCTGTTGATTGGGACTTGCAACAAACTAACGACAACAAAAATGAGAGTCTTTCTCCTGTTGACCTCAAGGAAGTCCACACCGATGCCAACCAAGAACTCGTGGACAACGCTAATAAAGAAGTCAATCCAGGCGAAACCGTTGACGCCATTGTCGGCTACCGTCTAGCCAACAACACTGAAGACGTTGGCTTTATCCTACGTTCTACCATTTCAAGAGACAACCACAAAGGCTTCGCTTGGTCAAACCAGTAATTTCTCATCACATTATCCTTTATGGCAATAGCCATAAGGGATTTTTTTAACGCAAAAAAGCACCTAGAAGCTCATCTTGGTGCTATCGTCTGATGACTAAAAAAGAGTCTTGCAACACTCAACAAAGGTTGATGGGACAAGGCTCTTTTTCTGCGTTGATTATTTTACAGCGTCTTTAAGTGCTTTACCAGCTTTAAATGCAGGAACTTTTGAAGCTGAAATTTCAATTTCTTCACCAGTTTGTGGGTTACGACCTTTACGAGCCGCACGTTCGCGAACTTCAAAGTTACCAAAACCGATTAATTGAACTTTTTCGCCTTCAGCAAGGAAGCTTTCAATTGCTGAGAATACTGCATCTACAGCTGCTGCTGAATCTTTTTTAGTAAGCTCAGTTGCTTCTGCAACTTTAGCGATTAAATCTTGTTTGTTAGCCATTTAACAAATCCTCCAATTAATTTCTAAGCGTTAACACTTTAACACGTTCTATCATACCCAAAAATCCCCATGAGGTCAAGTATTTAGCGCTATTTAACGGCTTTTCTTGTAAATGTCAAAATTGAATTGGTCCCCAACCAAATCGACTGTTGTTGCCTTCAAATAAATGTCCGCATCGTTCTTCAAATTTTGGATATTGATGTTGATGGCTGACTCATCAGGAAGCACTTCAACAAAGTAAGGCAGCTTATAACTTGACGCAATGTATTTTAAGATTTCAGATTTTGGTAACGAAAGGGTTCCGACTGAGAATGAGGTAACTTTTAACTGAATAGCACCTGAATTTAAGCGGCTAGGTTGGAAGTAGATGTACAAGGGCACTTCATAACCCAGCAAGGTGTATTTCCCTTCAAACATGATTTCAGACGATGTAGCATAGACATTATAAGACATTTTTTTGGTCTGATAATCCTTCAGGTAAGCTGCCACGGTGTCGTTAAGCTGCTCTATGTTGGTTGAGAACATCCCAACCTTGATGCTCTTTTTTTGGTTGTTGCTGATGTTTTCGGTGGCAGGCTCTCTGACTTGCAACAAACGACTTGCCACCACACCAACAAAAGCGAGGTTCATGGCTAAAATAAGGAGAAATCCCCATTTCCACCAGTTAGTTTTTCGTCCAGTCTTTTTTTGTTTCACTTATCTTCTCCATTACTGCATCTGACATGATTTGGTAGCCGATATTATTGGGATGGAAATGGTCGCCACTAAACAAGGCATCGTTGATGACGGTTGTTTGGTCACCTGAGGTAGATACAATGCCCTCTTCACCATTGACGCCCTTATAGAGCAAATCATTGATTGGCACAAAGTAAACCTTGTCATACTCTTTGGTAACGTCTTCTGTGGCGGTATTCCAATTGTCCACAATGTCTTGCATTTCCGTCATATCAGGAAAATTCAAATAAAAAGGATTGTAAATACCTAGAATATAAATCGGCAAGTTGGGGTTATCTGTTCTTGCAAGGTCAATAATCTGACGGAGGCGTTTTTGGTAATCCTTGGACGATTCGGTGAAAGAAGACACCGACAAATTAGCCAAATTCTTGCGAATCACAGCCATCACGTCATTGCCTCCGACAGTTAAGGTCATCAGATTGGCTTTGGCAAGAGCTTCTTGAATGTCTGTTTGTTCCTGCATGCGTTTTAAAATCTGATTGCTGGTATTGCCAGACACCCCGTAATTGCTGTAATGAACATCGTAATGATATTTATCGGTCAAGTCCTGAGAAAGCAAGGGCACAAAGCCACCTTGATTGGTACTATCGCCAACCCCTTGGGTCAAGGAATCACCGATGGCAACATAGTTAAAGGACTTAGCCTTGGTAGTCGCAATGTCCTTGTGGCTTATCTCTGAAGCGGATTTTGGAATGAGTAAGGAAAAAAGCCCACCGAACAGAAGAAGGGCTGCTAAAAAGAACGCAAACCCCACCATTATCTGTTTGAATTTATTCATAACGCACCATCACCGCAAAGGCATTTTCGCCTGTATGAGTTTGGATAATTGACCCCGTTTCAAGAACGGTGATTGGCGCTCCTAGAACTTCTAGTTTTTCTTTAAAGCCATTCGCCATGTCAGCCGTTCCACAGTAAGAAATCCCAATTTCAGCGACTTTTTTGTTCTTGGCTGTTTCAATAAAACCATCCAACCATTTGTTAAAGGTTTTCAAGCCACGCCCTTTGACAATAGGATTGAGTTCGCTGTGAGCCATTTCCATAACGACTTTGATATTAAGCAGTGAGCTGAGCAAGCCTGTCACACGACCGATACGGCCACCCTTAACAAGATTTTCAAGGGTTGATACACCGATAAAGAGTTCTGATTTTTTACGAACTTCTTCGATTTTTGCCACGACTTCTGACAAGCTCGCACCTTCTTGCGCTAATTTGGCAGCTTGAACCACTTGGAAGGTTTGGCATTGGTCAGTAAAGGTCGAATCAATGACCGTCACATTCGCACCTGATAAGTTAGCACCTTGGCGGGCCGCTTCTACTGTTCCTGACAAGGTATGAGCGATGTGAATCGATACAATGTGTTCAGCGCCCTCTTTCATCAGTTTTTCATAAGCTTCTGCAAAAATGCCGACAGGTGGTTGGCTGGTCTTTGGCAAATCACGGCTATGACGCATCATGTTCAAGAATTTGCCTTCTTCTTTTAAGTCATTGTCTGAATAAACCACACCGTCAATCATCACTGACAAAGGGATAACGGTAATATCATACTTCGTAATCAACTCAGGTTCTATCGTTAAAGACGAATCTGTAACAATTTTAATTTTACTCATATTTTATCCTATCATTACTTCTGTTCTAGTTTTTACTCCAATGCCATTATACCAAATTTTTCAAGACTTCGGGGATTTTTTCTAACGTGAAAATGAGAAATCTTTGAAAAGAAAGCTACTCTGTTCCACTTTTGTGCTAAGCGCCTAATGTTTTAATAATTCTCGGGCTTGTTGGCGGGCCAAATCCGTCACGTCATTGCCTGCTAACATTTTAGCAATTTCTTCCACACGTTGGTCTTGCGTGAGCAAACGAACCGTTGACACGGTTTTATGCTCATCACTCCGTTTTTCAATGTAGAACTGGTAATCAGCAATAGCCACCACTTGTGGCAAGTGAGAAATAGCAAGAACCTGACCATGACTGCCAATTTTGTGAATTTTTTGGGCAATAGCTTGGGCAACACGACCTGACACCCCTGTATCCACCTCATCAAAAACAATACTGGTCTTGTCCTCTTTGCGTGAAAATGCTGATTTGATAGCCAGCATCAAGCGCGATAATTCCCCTCCAGATGCCACTTTAACCAGCGGCTTAAAGCCTTCACCAGGGTTAGTGGAAATGTAAAACTCAACGTTTTCATTACCTTCACGATTGAATTTTCCCTTGCTAAATTGCACTTGGAAGTCTGCCTTTTCCATGTACAAATCAGCCAGTTCTTGCTTGATTTCACTTTCTAGAGTTTTAGCAAGAGCATGGCGTTCTTGGCTGAGGTTGTCAGCTGCCGAGATAAGCTCTTTTTCCAATTGTTTCAAGGTCTTTTCCATATCATCGGAAAATTCGTCATTGCCCGTCAACAGATTGTATTCTTTGGTGATATTATCGTAATATTCCAAAACGTCATCGACACTGCCACCGTATTTTCGGGTAATGCTGTTAATGACTTCCAAACGAGCCTCGATTTGCTGCAATTGCTGGGCATCAAAATCCAAATTCTCAATCACATCCCCTAATTGTTTGGTGATTTCTTCCAAAATGTAGTAGGCTTCTGATAGATTGGTGGACATTTCCTTGTAGTCACGGTCAAATTCTTCCAAGGACATCATGTCATTCATGGCAGAGCGGATATTGGACAAGCTTGAAAATTCTTCGTTATCCAGCATGACATAGGCATTCATCAACGTATCTGCAATGTGCTTGTGATTTAACAATTTATCGCGGTTTTGATGGAGTTTTTTGTCCTCACCTGATCGAAGGGCAGCTGCTTCAATTTCCGCCATTTGAAAGGCAAGCATCTCAATACGAGCCTTGTGTTCTTGCTCGTTTTTTTGTTTGGTCAATACCCGTTGACGCAATTGACGGTAGTCTTCAAAAAGGGATTGGTAATGTTTTTTGACTTCCCAAAAAGCCTTGTCACCAAATTCGTCCAGCATCTTAATATGGCGATTTGGCTTCATTAATTCTTCTTGGTCGTGCTGACCGTGGATATCCACCAGATATTGCCCCACAGCTCGCAAGGTAGCTAGGTTGACCAATTGCCCATTGATGCGACCGATTGAACGACCATTTTGCAAAATATCACGGCGAATAATCAATTCCTCACTGGCGTCAATGCCATTATCTTCCAAAATGGTCATCAGCGCAGCATTTTTCCCAACTGAAAAGAGCCCTTCAATTTCGGCTTTGGTCGCTCCATGACGAATCACATCAAGGCTGGCACGCGCCCCTAGCATCAGATTCATGGCGTCAATAATAATGGACTTACCAGCCCCTGTTTCCCCTGTCAACACCGTCATTCCATTATCAAAAGTCAGGGAAATTTCCTCGATAATGGCGAAATTTTTAATGGACATTTCTAAAAGCATGGGAAAAACCTCTCTTAATGGCTACTTGTCATCCATTGGTGCACTTCATGGCGAATGGCCTTGGCAGCGTCAGCGCTTTTTGCCAACACCAACAAGCTATCGTCATCTGCAATCACACTCAAAATACGGTCCTTGAAATCTTCCAACAAGAAACGTTTAATCAGGCGGCTATTTCCTGGAACCACGTCCAAATTGAGGAAGGCCTCTAAACCTGGTGTTTCTTCTGAAATCGACAAAACGGTGCTCTTAATGGGGACAGAGGGCTGACCGACTTTTTGGGCTTTATCTATTGAAAAGCCGTAGATATAAGGCCCTTCAGATGATGGCACCTTGATAATGCCAATCTCATTCATGTCCCTAGACACCGTTGCTTGGGTCAAGGTCAAGCCTCTTTCCTCTAGCAATTTCAGTAAGTCGTGTTGGGTTTCAATGGCATTTTCTGAAACCATTTTCTTGATTAGTTCTAAACGTTCACTCTTTTTCATCTTTAAATTCCTTATGTGCTTTTTCTACGATTTCTGGAATCTGTGCTGCCACTTGGCTTTGAGGGTCAGCAGATTTTTCCAAATGGGCCAAAAATTCGATATTGCCATGCCCACCTTGGATTGGTGAAAAATCAAGTCCCTTAACGCTAAAGCCATCAGCCAAAGCAAAGGCAGTCACCTGCTCTAAAACCTTTTGATGAACAGCCTTATCGCGAATGATGCCATTTTTTCCAATTTGCTCGCGGCCTGCTTCAAATTGCGGCTTAATCAGCGCAACCACTTGGCCTTGGTCTGCCAAAATAGCGTGTAGAGCTGGCAAAATGAGTTTGAGGGAGATAAAACTAACGTCAATGCTGGCAAATGTCGGCTGCCCTTCTGTAAAATCAGCTAACTGAGCGTAGCGGAAATTGTATTGCTCCATGCTCCGCACACGCGCATCCTGACGTAATTTCCAGACCAATTGGTTGGTACCGACATCAACAGCGTAAACCAGTTTGGCACCGTTTTGCAGCATCACATCGGTAAAGCCACCTGTTGAGGCACCGATATCAATCGTAGTCTGACCGTCCACAGACAGGCCAAAAACCTGCAAAGCCTTCTCCAATTTCAAACCACCACGGCTAACGTATTTGAGCTTTTCGCCCTTGAGTTTGAGTTCGGTTCCAGCGTCGATTTTTTCACCAGGTTTGTCATAACGTTCTCCGTTAATCACATTGACCACAAGACCCGCCATCACCCCACGTTTGGCTTGCTCACGGGTATCAAAAAGCCCTTGTTTATAGGCTAGTACGTCCACTCTTTCCTTAGGCATTTAGTCGTAACCTTTCTATCATTTCAGTGATTTTTTCAGTGTGAAACGCTTGCGTTTCTGCTAGTTTTTGGAAAATGGCTAGCGCTTGGTCGATGGATTGATTTAAGACATCGTACGACTGTTCTAAACCAAGCAAACTTGGATAAGTAGCCTTGTCAGCTAAGAGGTCTTTTTTAGGGGTTTTGCCGATTTCGTCAAAGGTCGCTGTCACATCTAAAATGTCATCACGCACTTGAAAAGCCAGTCCAATCAAGGCACCCGCTTCATGCAAACGAACCAAGTCTACTTCTGATACATTGGCAACAATACCAGCTGCCACAATCGGAAAAGTCAACAATTTCCCTGTTTTATTGGCATGAATGGCCTGCAATTCTGTTAATTCCAGTTGACGTTCTTCGCCCTCCACATCCAGCATTTGCCCACCAACCATGCCATAGGTTCCAGATGCTTGGGACAATTCTGCTATCAATTGCACCTTAATCTTATCAGCCAGCTCTGCATTTGCCACCAACCCAAACGGGTCTAAAAAGAGACTATCTCCTGCTAAAATGGCTGTCGCTTCGCCAAATTTTTTGTGGTTAGTCAAACGCCCACGGCGGTAATCATCATCGTCCATGGCTGGCAAATCATCGTGAATCAAACTTCCCGTGTGAATCATCTCCAAAGCCGCTGCCACGTCAAAATGCCCCTCGGTCAAATCCATGCCAAAACCTTCCAACATTTCCAAAAACAGAAGCGGTCGGATGCGTTTGCCACCAGACTCCACCGAGTACAAAATAGAGGCAATTAAATCCTCTGAAACCTGAGGTTTTTGGCTATAATAACGGTAAATAGCCTGATTGATTTCCTTTATTTTATCCATTAGGCATCCATTTCCGTCTCTGTTCCGTCAGCTTGCATGACTTTGACAAGCGTTTTTTCCGCAGAATCCAGCGTTTTTTGCAATTCTTTTGACAAAATCATGCCTTGCTGGAAGGCCTCGATCGCATCTTCCAAAGCCACATCACCATTTTCAAGCTTGGTCACAATGGCTTCTAATTCCTGTAAATTTTCCTCAAATGTTTTCTTTTTTGGCATTTTTTACCTCCACTTCAAGTTGCCCATCTTTTAATTGAACGCTCAATTGCTCTCCTTTTGCTACTTCAGTGACGCTAGAGATCACCTTATCTCCCTTTTGCACCATGGCATAACCTCTTGCAATAATACGACTCGTATCCAAGGACAACAAAGCGTCTTGGGCTTTTTCAAATCGTGCCAATTGGCTTTCGTACTGGCTAGTCACCTGCGAGGTCAATAGACGTTTGAGGGCCTCAATTCGCTCCTTATAGCGTCTGATATTGCGCTCCAAATCTACGGCCAAAAGGCGTTGGTTAAGCAATTGTTGGGCTTGACTGGCTTGTTGAACCTGCTGTTCCACGGTGCTTTTTAACCGCGAGGTCAAATGGTCACATTTCTGGGCATAACCATCATACAAACGCTCAGGCTGTCTGAAAATCACCGATTTGGCCAACTTACCCAAACGTTCTTGATCTCTTTTAATCACTCGCAAACCAGCTTGATAAGCCCTGTTTTGTCGCTCAGAAATCCATGAAATAATGTCTGCCTTTGTCACAGGTGTCGCCAATTCTGCCGCTGCCGTTGGAGTAGCAGCCCTGCGGTCAGCCACAAAATCCGCCAAGGTGGTATCGGTTTCATGCCCCACGCTTGAAATCACAGGAAGGCGAGATTCAAAAATGGCCTGCACCACAACTTCTTCATTGAAAGCCCACAGGTCCTCAATCGAGCCGCCGCCACGACCGACAATCAGTAGGTCCAGGTCCTCACGTTCATTGGCTAAGGCGATATTAGCAGCCACTTCCTGACTAGCTCCCTCACCTTGCACCTTGGTTGGGAAAAGCAAAATCTCCACCCCAGGAAAACGGCGAGATACAGTGGTAATAATATCACGAATAACGGCTCCACTTGGGCTAGTCACCACACCAATTTTCTTGACAAATTGTGGTAAGGGTTGTTTATGACGCTCGTCAAAATACCCCGCCTCAGTCAATTTTTTCTTCAATTGCTCAAACTGAATAGCCAAGGCACCAATACCATCTGGCTCCGCTTTCTCAATGATAATCGAATACGAACCGCTTGGTTCATAAATTTGGACACGGCCAACAACGTTGATTTTCATGCCTTCTTCCAGCTCAAAATCAAGTTTTTTAAAAGTGCCTGCCCACATGGTGGCCTGAATGACCGCTTGCTCATCTTTTAAAGAAAAATATTGGTGATTGGGACGACGACGAAAATTGGATACCTGACCAGTCAAATACACCCGCTCCAAATAAGGGTCGCGGTCAAATTTTAATTTAAGGTATTTGGTCAAACTTGACACACTTAAATAATCTGACATAGTAGGCTCCTTTCTGTTCTCTTGTTACCTGATATAAATATGGCATATCATTACAATTATAGCAAAAAATAGCGCAAAATGGCAGACGGAATCTCCTAGTCTGTCCAAACAAAAAGCACCACAGTGCGCTTTTCAGATTATAATTCGGAATACTTTTTCATCACGCGCGGAATATCGGCACTAATGCTTGTCGGAAGAACAACATAGGCATCCGCACTCAATTTATCCGCTATGGCTGAGTGGAGATAAGTCGCCGCTGCCACCGTATCAAAGAGATTATCAGAAAATTGTGCCACAAATCCTGCAATCATGCCGCACAAAGTATCCCCCATACCTCCAGTTGCTTGGTAGGGGCCTCCAACCGTCAATTCACCAATACGTTTACCTTGAATGACCTTAGTCTGATGGCTTTTAGCCACTAAAATGGTTGAGGCTGGGAAAGCTTGCAGGGCTTTTCGGGTATTGGGCAAGGTTTGTTTGGCAATGGGAATACCTGATAAGCGTTCCCACTCTTTTTGGTGCGGCGTTAAGATTAGATTTGGCGTCTTAAATTGACGAAAATTGGGCAAAGCAAGGAGATTTAAGGCGGAACCGTCAACAATCAAAATTTGGCGTTTGGCAACCTTATCCAAAACCGTTTTGAAAACCTTTTGGGCTTTAAAGCTTTTACCCAAACCAGGACCAATCAAAATCACATCAGCTTGTTCAATGCTGGTTTGCAAAAGTTCGGTATCCACAGCATCAAAAGCCATGGCTTCTGGCAAGTGGCTATGCAAGGCAGCGATATTGTCACGCTCGGTCGCCACAGTCACCAAACCCGCTCCGCTATTGACCGTAGCAAGAGCCGACATGATAATAGCACCACCATAAGGATAAAAACCACCGATCAAAAGCACATGACCGTAGGTTCCTTTATAAGAATGACTGACACGTTTGGTAATAACTTTTTTAACTAAATGTTCATTGATAATCATAAACTCACACTTCTAAGGGCTGATTGATAGGTTTGTTCCATCAGCATGGTTATGGTCATTGGGCCAACCCCACCAGGAACAGGGGTGATTAGACTGGCTATTGGTTCAACCCCTTCAAAATCAACATCACCAATAAGTCTGCCATCAACATCACGATTCATGCCAACGTCAATGACTACGGCACCTTCTTTGACAAAGTCAGCCGTCACAAAATGACCTTGGCCGATAGCGACAATTAAAATATCCGCTTGCTTGGTGACTTTTGCCAAATCGCGTGTCCGCGAATGCGCCAAGGTTACCGTTGCATTTTTTTCCAGCAGGAGTTGTGCCATAGGCTTACCAACGATATTGGAACGGCCAATGATAACAGCCGTTTTGCCCTCTAACGCCACTTCGTACTCACGCAACAATTCCATGATACCAGCTGGGGTACAAGGCACCATGACAGGACGCCCACTCCAAAGGTGACCAGTATTCATAGGATGAAACCCATCCACATCTTTTTTAGGGTCAATGGCTAAAATGACACGCTTGTCATTGATATGCTTTGGCAAAGGCAATTGCACCAAAATTCCATGAAAACGCTCGTCCTTATTGTATTTTTCAATAACTTGAATCAGCTCTTCTTCGCTGATAGATTCTGACAAACGAACCGTTTCACTCAAAAAGCCGACCTTTTTAGCAAAGCGCTCCTTATTTCGCACATAGACTTGGCTGGCAGGGTCGTCCCCCACTAAAATAACCACCAATCCAGGCACTAGACCTGATTCAGCTTTTAAACGTTCCACTTTTTCCTGCAAGGCCGCTTGCTTTTTTGCCGCTAGGGCTTTGCCATCAATTATCTTTGCCATACCATTCCCCCTTTTTATTATTACCCTCTATTATACCAAAAAAATCGATTATAAAAGTGTGTATTTTCAGAATATTTCTCCATAAAAAAACGTGCTCCAAAGAGCAAGTCCTTATTTTAAATGAGCGGGTTTGTGCATTTCTTCTTTGATAGGGCACGAACACTCACAATCTCCGCAAGCCCCCTTACTTTTAAAGAGGCGTCGAATGCCAAAAAACGTCGCTACTGCAATCAATGCTGCAATAATAAAAGTTGCCATATTATTTCCCCACTGTTTCTAAATCATCCAAATGAATCACTGGCGTGTCTGCTGTTTTTGGTTTTCTGACGATGAAGTAAATTATGCCAAGGCACAACAGAACCGCGATAACTGTCCACACGGTAATTGGCTCACCGTACAAGCAGACCAAACCAAATTGATAAACCACCAAGCTAATCACATAAGCCAAACCTGTTTGAAATCCAATGGTGCCCAAAGTCCATTTCAAATCACCCATTTCACGTTTAATGGCACCAATAGCCGCAAAACATGGGGCACAAAGCAGATTGAAAATCAAGAAAGAATAAGCTGCCAAGCTACTATAATCCAATTGCAAGGCTGTTTCAAGGCCACTAACGTCGCTGCTGTGGTACAAGATACCAAATGTGGCAACCACTGTTTCTTTGGCTGCTAGACCAGTTACAGCTGCCACCGCTGCTTTCCAATTGCCAAAACCAAGTGGTTGGAAAATCCAAGCAAAGAGTTGCCCAAAATGCGCCAAAATAGAAGAATCTGTATCAACGGCATGAAGAGAGAAGTCATAAGAAGACATAAACCAAATAATAACCGTCAAACTGAAAATGACTGTCCCAGCACGTTTTACAAAACTCAAGGCTTTCCCAAAGGCATAGCGAAGAACCGTTCCCATTTTTGGCAAGTGGTAGGCTGGTAATTCCATGATGAAAGGACTCACATAACTGCCAAGCATAGTTGTTTTCTTCAAAGCAATCCCTGATAAAATAATGGTTAGAAAGCCGATGAAATAGGTCGAGGGCGCTACAAATGGATTGTCAGGGAAAAAGACGCCTGAAATCAAGGCAATGATTTCTAGCTTAGCCGAACAAGGCATGAAGGTCGCCGTCATAATGGTAATGCGGCGGTCACGCTCATTTTCAATCGTTCGGCTCGACATGATGGCTGGCACCCCGCATCCCGTCGCAATTAGCATGGGAATAAAGGATTTTCCAGACAAGCCAAAACGCCTAAAAATACGGTCCATGACAAAGGCAATCCGACTCATGTACCCAATATCTTCCAAGACACCAAGGCAGACAAAGAGCACGAAAATTTGCGGCAAAAAGCCAAGAACCGTTCCCACTCCAGCGATGATACCGTCAATAATCAAAGATTTTAACCAATCAGCCACCTGCCAACTTGTCAACAGAGAATCCGCCAAACTTGGAATCCAGTCACCAAACAAGGTGTCATTGACCCAATCTGTCCACATGGTCCCCACCGTCTGAATCGAGAGGAAATAAACCAAAAACATCACCAAAGCAAAGATTGGCAAGGCAAGAATACGGTTCGTCACAATGCGGTCAATACGGTCAGACAGCGTTGTGCTGAAGCTGTTATCGTGGTGCTGAGCCATTTGGGTCACACGTTCGATAAAGGCATAGCGTTCGTTGATGACGATTGATTCCGAATCTTCCGTGAAAATTTCCTCAGTGATTTTGATCACGTCATCGATTTCTTTCTGCTGAAACTCCGATAAAGTCACCTCGGTTTGCACCAAAGCGTCGCGTTCAAAGAGCTTAATGGCAAAAAAACGCATGGCACGTTCTGGGACGCTATTGCCTAAAATATCCACAATCTGTTGAATAGCTGCCTCAAATTTATCGCTGTACACAGGGTATTGCACCGTATCCACAGTTGCTCGAGTGGTGTGTGCTGCCTTTTTCAAAACCTTATCCACACCTTGATTTTTAATAGCGCTGGTCGAAACGACAGGAACACCTAGTTGATAAGACAACTTATCCACACTAATCTCTTTCCCTTGAGCTTTTAGCACGTCGCTCATGTTCAAGGCCAATGTTACAGGGATACCCGTTTCAATCAACTGAGTGGTCAAATAAAGATTGCGTTCAAGATTTGTGGCATCTACCACATTTAAAATGCTGTCAGCACGGTTGCTCAACAAATAATCTCTGGCAACTTTTTCCTCAGGCGTATAAGGCGACATGGAATAAATACCAGGCAAATCTTGAACTTGCCAGTTTTGGTTGAGCCTGGCTGTCCCACTCTTACGCTCAACCGTCACTCCAGGCCAATTTCCCACGCGCTGATTGGTTCCTGTCAAAATGTTAAACAAACTGGTTTTCCCGCTATTGGGATTTCCGATTAAAGCAATTTCTGTCATTTGTCCTCCTCTCCCTCGATTTTCACCACACTAATCATCTGCGCTTCAGACTTGCGCAAGGTCAATTCATACCCACGTAAACGAATTTCAATCGGGTCACCTAGCGGAGCGACTTTACGAAGGTAAACTTTGGTATGACGCGTCAGTCCCATATCCATAAGACGCCGTTTGGTTTCATTTACCGCATAAATGCCTTCGATATAAGCGAATTCGCCAACCTTCAAATTCGACAAAGGCATGACTTCCTTGTCACCTTCTTCGGTAACATCAATGTGTTTTAAAATGGATTGATCAAAGGCCAAACGACTCGATTTTAGCATGACAATAGCACTTGTAGATGTCTTAGACACCAATCGAATGGGACTGCTCACCTTTAACCCCAAGTGCGATAAATGCCGCACACTATCATCTGGTAAATCTATGCTCGCAACGGTGTAGGGAATCCCCACCTTTGCATTTTGCAAAATCATATCTAAAACCTCCCTACCAGGTAAGAAAATCTCCTGTTATAAGGCTTTATTATAGCACAAAAACCGACCCAATTTAGCCGATTTGCCATATTTTCCAGCCTATAACAAAAATGAGAATTATTCTAATTATCACAAAAAAATCATAGAAAGGAACGGCTAAAGGCCAACCCATTTCTATGATTTCAATGCTTTGTTTACAAGACCTTACTTAAAAAGTCTTTTGTTCGTTCTTCTTTGGTGTGTTCAAAGACTTCTTCTGGCGTTCCTTGTTCCACGATAACACCGCCGTCCATGAAAATTACACGGTCAGCCACTTCACGGGCAAAGCCCATTTCGTGTGTCACGATAGCCATTGTCATCCCTGATCTGGCGAGGTTTTGCATAACCCCAAGTACTTCTCCAACCATTTCAGGGTCAAGGGCTGATGTGGGTTCGTCAAACAACAAAACGTCAGGATCCATAGCTAAGCCACGCGCAATCGCGATACGTTGTTGTTGCCCACCTGAAAGGCTATTTGGATAAGCGTCTGCCTTATCACGAAGCCCGACCTTTTCAAGCAATTCATAAGCCTTAGCTTCTGCTTGGGCTTGCGGAATTCCTTTTGTTTTGATAGGCGACAAGGTAATGTTTTCTAAAACCGTCATATTTGGGAAAAGGTTAAATTGTTGGAAAACCATACCCATTTTTTCACGCATTTTAAAAATATCATTTTTCTTGTCTGTAATATCTACCCCTTCAAAGGTAATCACACCCTTAGTTGGTGTTTCCAATAAATTCATGGTACGAAGGAAGGTTGATTTTCCTGAACCTGACGGTCCGATAATAACCACCACTTCTCCCGCGTGAATATCGAGGTCGATTCCTTTTAATACTTCATTTTTTCCGAAATATTTATGAAGTCCTTTGATTGAAATAATTGTTTTTGACATTAGTTACGAGCTCCATTTCCCATACGTTTTTCCAGTTGTTTCAATAAGAAAGACAAGACTGTGGTTACCATCAAGTAGTAAAATGCCGCAAAAAGAAGTGGCGTTACAGGTAGGTAAGTGGCGGTCACGACTGATTGTGCCCCACTCCACAATTCCATAACCCCGATGGTTTGCAAGAGGGAACTGTCTTTGATAATGGTAATAAATTCATTCCCCAAGGCTGGCAAAATGTTTTTCAAAGCCTGTGGTAAAATGACGTAACGCATGGCATTGACGGGACGAATTCCAAGCGAATACGCCGCTTCCAACTGCCCCTTAGGCACTGCCTCAATCCCTGCACGCACAATCTCAGAAATATAAGCACCGCTATTTAAAGAAATGATAATAATACCAGGTAATAGACGTGAAAAATCAAGGTTCAAAACCCCAAATCCAATAATAGGGGCATTGTTAAAATGCATCCAAGCAAATGAAATCATAATCTGAACGACCATGGGTGTCCCACGGAAAACCCAGACATAAAAACTCGTAATCGCGTTTAAAATCTTGCTATTTGTTCGTTTAGCCAGAGCAACTAAAATACCAATAATGGTCCCAAAAAAGACGACGCAAGCCGAAATCATAATGGTCACAAGGACACCATAGTTAAAATAAGACCAATATTCTGGTAAAAATGAAAAGTTCATTTATTTCTCCTATCACTAATAATCAACTAATTATAACATTCTTTGAATAAAAATACAACAACACAAAGACGTGCTTACCTTGCTTTTTTTCAGCAAAAAAGGAGCGTCGTAACAACCCCTTTATGTCAGAGCATCAAAACGAAAAAGGTTGCTTTTTAAAACAACCCCCGTTTGACTTTTTAAATGATCGCTATTTTAGTAAAGAAGATCGTAGATTTCCATTGCGATAAGGTCGATGCTATCAAATGAGTAAAACTCACGCGCTTCAACATCACGCAAAGTGAAAACAGGACCATTTTCAGAGTCATTGCTAAATGACACTTCTGCCACAACGACACCATCACGTTCAAAATTACGTTTTAGATTGCTACTATCAGTTGTCATCAATTCCAAACGGTTGATAATTCTCACCAAATGTGATTCCATGTTTTTTTCTCCTATTTGTTTATTGTCTTTTCTATTTTAACATAATTTTTCCTAAACAAACACTCTTAGGAGGGCATTTTCTTATATTTATGGTTCAATTAAGAAATGACCTTGAGCGATTGGTACATAATTGCCTTGATAGAATGCATACGGTTTTCTGCTTCTTGGAAAATGATCGGGCTAAATTGTTGAAAAACAGCATCTGTGATTTCCAGTTCGGCCAAGCCGTATTTTTGGTAAATCTCCTGACCAATCTCGGTATTAAGGTCATGAAAAGCTGGCAGACAGTGCATGACAATCACATTTGGATTTTCCGTTTTGGCTAACAAGTCCGCGTTAATCTGATAAGGTAGCAACAGGTCAATCCGTTCTTTAAAGTCAACCGCTTCTCCCATAGATACCCAAACATCGGTGTAGAGCATATCCACACCTTTAACAGCATCAAGGTCATCGGTGATCGTGATTGTCGCACCATTATTGTATTGCTGCGCCAAAGCAACAATTTCTGCTTCTGGCTGCAAACTCTCTGGAGCGATGATGGTCACATGAACTCCCAAAATAGCTGAGGTAACCAGCAAGGAATTCGCCATATTATTGCGTCCATCACCGACATAAGCAATGCTTAAACCGTCCAAACTGCCAAAAACTTCCTTTAAAGTCATAAAATCTGCAATCATTTGGGTCGGGTGCCAAGTGTCTGTCAACCCATTCCAAACAGACACGCCCGAATGCTCTGCCAAGGCCTCCACATCTTCTTGCTTAAAACCACGGTATTCAATCCCATCAAACATAGACCCCAGAACTTTTGCCGTATCAATGACGGATTCTTTCTTGCCCAGCTGAATCTCGTCACTACCAAGATAAGTGACATTCATGCCCAAATCTTGCCCTGCCACCGTGAAAGCCGAACGCGTTCTCGTGCTGGCTTTTTCAAAAATCAAGGCAATATTCAATCCCTCTAAATACTTATGCAAAATTCTTTTCTTTTTTAATTCCTTAAAAGCCAAGCCTAAATCAATCAATTCTAAGAGCTCTTCCTTTGTAAAATCAATCTCTTTCACAAATGATTTTTGTTTTGTAATATGTCATCTCCACCCTTTTATTCTGAAATATTATAATTTATTTTAGCATAAATATACCATTTGTCAATATTTTCTGAATAAAAATAAAATATAGCACTCTAATGACAGGAGTGATAATTTTGTAATCTTTTTCCTTGATTTCTAGTCATCACATGCTATAATGGAAATATAAATTTGACTATCTTTGACCTTTGTCGCCATAGTCAGTGATTTCGAAAGGAGGGTATATTATATGCTCTGTCAAAATTGTCATTTAAATGAATCAACCATTCATCTTTATACAAATGTCAACGGTCAGCAAAAGCAGATTGACTTGTGCCAAAACTGCTATCAAATCATGAAAACTGACCCTAACAATACTATTTTAGGAAATCTAGGTGGGGGGCAATCAGCTACGTCAAACAATCAAAACCAAGCATCTGGTACCAATCCATTTGACGATTTTTTTAGCAATCTAGGTAACTTCCAAGCATTTGGAAATCAAAACTTCCAAAATACACCTCCAACTCAGTCAGGAAATGGTGGGCGTAACGGAGGCAACAATAACAACAACTATCGCAACAATGGTGGTGCCCAACAACCAAAAGGCTTACTAGAAGAATTTGGTATCAATATTACTGAAATGGCCCTTCGTGGCGATATTGACCCTGTCATCGGACGTGATTCTGAAATTGTCCGTGTCATCGAAATTCTCAACCGCCGTACCAAAAATAACCCTGTCCTCATCGGAGAACCTGGTGTTGGTAAAACCGCAGTTGTGGAAGGCCTAGCCCAAAAAATCGTTGACGGCAATGTGCCACAAAAATTGCAAAACAAACAAGTCATTCGCTTAGATGTGGTTAGCCTCGTTCAAGGCACTGGCATCCGTGGTCAATTTGAAGAACGCATGCAAAAATTGATGGAAGAAATCCGCAAACGTAAGGACGTTATCCTCTTCATTGATGAAATTCACGAAATTGTTGGTGCAGGTTCAACAGGTGATGGCAGCATGGATGCAGGTAACATTTTGAAACCAGCCTTGGCACGCGGTGAATTGCAACTGGTTGGGGCAACAACCCTCAATGAATATCGCATCATCGAAAAAGATGCTGCTTTAGAACGTCGCATGCAGCCTGTCAAAGTGGATGAACCAAGCGTTGAAGAAACCATTACCATTCTTCGTGGTATTCAAAAGAAATATGAAGATTACCACCATGTCAAATACAGTGATGATGCTATTGAAGCAGCCGCAAATCTATCAAACCGCTATATTCAAGACCGTTTCTTGCCTGACAAGGCCATCGACCTTCTTGATGAAGCTGGTTCTCGCATGAATTTGACGCTTAATTTTATTGATCCAAAAGAAATCGATAAACGTCTAGAGCAAGCTGAAAACTTGAAAACTCAAGCCACTCGTGAAGAAGATTACGAACGCGCTGCTTATTTTCGCGACCAAATCGCTAAATACAAGGAAATGCAGCAACAAACTATCAACGAGGAAGATATTCCAGTCATCACTGAAAAAACCATCGAAGCGATCATTGAAGAAAAGACCAACATTCCTGTTGGCGACTTGAAAGAAAAAGAACAATCTCAATTGATTCATTTAGCCGATGATTTGAAGAAACACGTGATTGGACAAGATGAGGCTGTGGATAAAATTGCCAAAGCCATCCGCCGTAATCGTGTCGGACTTGGTACCCCAAATCGTCCAATTGGTTCTTTCCTTTTTGTCGGGCCAACTGGTGTTGGTAAAACCGAACTTTCAAAGCAATTGGCTATCGAACTCTTTGGTTCAGCTGATAGCATGATTCGTTTTGATATGTCTGAGTACATGGAAAAACACGCTGTCGCTAAACTTGTCGGAGCCCCTCCAGGGTATGTTGGTTACGAAGAAGCTGGACAATTGACTGAAAAAGTACGCCGCAACCCTTATTCACTTATCTTGCTTGATGAAGTGGAAAAAGCGCATCCTGATGTGATGCATATGTTCTTGCAAGTTCTTGATGACGGTCGTTTGACAGACGGACAAGGACGCACAGTCAGCTTCAAGGATACCATTATCATCATGACATCAAATGCCGGAACTGGTAAGGTAGAAGCTAGCGTTGGTTTTGGGGCAGTACGCGAAGGACGCACTAATTCTGTTCTAGGCGAATTAGGCAACTACTTCAGCCCTGAATTTATGAACCGTTTTGACGGCATTATCGAATTCAAATCACTCAGCAAGGATAACTTGCTCCACATCGTCAACCTCATGCTTGATGATGTTAACAAACGCCTTGCTCAAAATGACATTCATCTTGAAGTAACCGATAAGGTAAAAGAAAAATTGGTTGACATTGGTTACGACCCTAAAATGGGAGCACGTCCTCTCCGTCGTACTATTCAAGACTACATTGAAGATGCTATTACCGACTACTATCTTGAAAATCCAAGCGAAAAAGATTTGAAGGCTGTTTTGACCAGCAAGGGCAAGATTAGCATCAAATCCGCTAACAAAGACAAAGATAAAGATGCTGAAACCGTATCAGAACCGACAGAATAAGTCATTATTCTCCAGATAGCAACTATCTGGAGAATTTTAAAAACCAATATTATTAAAATATTCAGATAACTTTCTGGAAAAAATGAGAGCGATTTAGTATAATATAAGTAATGGATGGATTTAGTGTCGTCAGGTTTGTCTGATTCGCTGCTTCTATCCCATTTACCAATGGAGGAAAAGCATTATGACAAATCCTACTTTCGGTCAAAAATTAGACCATGTTAACTATAAAGCGCGCTATGGCGTGTATGCGATTATTCCAGATAAGAGCCAAACGCAAATCATTTTAGTTCAAGCTCCAAACGGCTCATGGTTTTTGCCTGGTGGCGAAATCGAAGCTGGTGAAGACCATTTTACCGCCTTGCAACGTGAGCTCCGAGAAGAATTGGGCTTTTCAGCGGATATTGGCTATTATTATGGGCAAGCCGATGAGTACTTCTACTCACGTCATCGCAATACCTACTTCTACAACCCTGCTTACTTGTACGAAGTCACCCATTTTCAAGAATTAGGGGCACCGCTTGAGGACTTTAACAACCTCGCTTGGTTCCATGTTGAAGAAGCCATCCAAAAATTAAAACGCGGCAGCCACCAATGGGGTGTGAAAGCCTGGCTGAAAAAACACCATAAAAACGCTTAATTTGTTAAAAATCGTGTTATAATATTAATGTAAAGAAAACATCAGGAGGGGAGTATATGAGATTAATCAACACCACCAGTAGCCACTCTGAGTTAGTTCGTAACCAACTTCGCAATACGGATGCTCAGCTGGTTGAGACTTATTCAGCAGGAAATACTGACGTTATTTTCACGCAGGCGCCTAACCACTACGAGCTGTTGATTTCAAACAAATATCGCGCTATTAAAGATAGTGAAATTGAAACCATTCGTGAGTTTTTCCTCAAGCGTAAAATCGATACGTCAAGTATCCAATTAGACCAGATAAAAACTCTACACACGGCTAATCTCATTGAAATTTCATTCCCAACAGCTCCTTAATCTGAGGCATTTTGTCTCAGATTTTTTCTTTTGGACAAGCAAAAAAGCTAGGATTCTCATCCTAGCTTTTGATTTTTTATGGCTCTATAATTTCTGTAGTGGGTAAAACCACCGTGGAGATTATGGAGCCTTTTTGAGTGTAGAAAAAAAGTCC
>NZ_JBHRZX010000021.1:0-38842 GCF_042649785.1 Streptococcus alactolyticus
TTTAAGTTATCAACCGTCCCTCGTTGACAGCTTATTCAGTATACTAAATACTAAATCTATTGTCAAGGGAATTTGAGATTTTTTTCTTAATACACAAAAAACAGTAGTCGTATTTGACTACTGTTCTGATATAGCAAAGAGTTTATTGATGCATTTTGCGGTACTCTTCGGCTTCTTCTGGTGTTGAAAGGACAAAATGTCCTGGAGTGATTTCGTGCATTTGACGTTCTTGTCCGTCCAATTCCTGACTTGGATCGTACTCAGTGTGAACACGAGTGCGTTCTGACTCTGGATCTGGCTCAGGAATAGCACTTAATAGGCTCTTAGTATATGGATGGATAGGGTGGTTATAAACGTCGTCAGATGTCCCTATTTCAAGCATTTTACCCCAGTGCATAACCCCAATACGGTCAGAGATGTATTTCACCATTGAGAGGTCATGAGCAATGAAAAGGTAGGTTAAGCCTTGTTCTCTTTGAAGTTTTTGCATTAGGTTAACAACCTGTGCCTGAATTGATACGTCCAAAGCTGAAATTGGCTCGTCAGCGATGATAAATTTAGGTTGTACGGCCAATGCGCGTGCAATACCGATACGTTGACGTTGACCACCTGAAAACTCGTGTGGGTAACGTGTTAAGTGGTCTTTATTCAAACCAACCAAGGCAAGCAATTCTTGAACTCTTTGGTCACGCTCTTCTTTCGTTTTAACCAATTTATGTACATCAAGTCCTTCTGCAACAATATCACGGATTTTCATACGTCCGTTCAAGCTGGCTTGAGGATCTTGGAAGATCATTTGAACATTTTTACGGAATTCGTGTAATTCTTTTCCTTTTAGATGAGAAATGGTTTCACCGTCAAAGTCAATCTCACCTTTACTGATATCATATAATTTTAGGATAGCACGACCAACGGTGGTTTTCCCTGATCCTGATTCACCCACAAGACCAAAGACTTCACCTTCATAAATATCAAAACTGATATTGTCGATCGCTTTTACTTCGTTCCTTTTTCCTTCGTTAAATGACAATGACACATTTTTAAGCTCGACAAGCTTTTTTTTGTTTTCAGTCATTAAGCTTTTCTCCCTTCAAGCTCTTTCCATTTCGCCCAACGTTTTTGAATTGGCAATGGTGGTTCTACTTTAGGCGAGCGTTCATCTAATAGCCATGTTGCAGCGTAATGCGTATCACTCACTTTAAAGAGTGGTGGTTCTTCTTCGTAATCAATATCTAAAGCAAATTCATTACGTGGTGCAAAGGCATCCCCTTTTGGAGGATTAAGAAGATCTGGTGGTGTTCCAGGAATAGATTGAAGGCTACCTGCTTCTGTGTCTGTTGTTGGCATAGAATTCAACAATCCCCAAGTGTATGGGTGTTGTGGATTGTAGAAAACTTCATCTACTGTTCCATACTCAATGATTTTACCAGCATACATAACAGCAACACGATCAGCCATACCAGCAACAACACCTAAGTCGTGGGTAATAAAGACAATTGATGAATTACGTTCTTTTTGAATTTTCTTCATCAAGCTCAAAATTTGGGCTTGGATCGTTACGTCTAGGGCTGTTGTTGGTTCGTCGGCAATCAAAACATCTGGGTTGGCTGCTAGGGCAATAGCGATAACGGCACGTTGACGCATTCCCCCTGACCATTGGTGTGGGTAATCATTGATATGTTCTTCAGCTTTTGGAATACCTACACTTTTCATCAATTCCAAAGCACGTTTGAGAGCTTCTTGTTTTGATACTTTTTCGTGAATCATAATTGGTTCAGCGATTTGTTGACCAATTCGCATAGTTGGGTCAAGACTGGTCATTGGATCTTGGAAGATCATGGCAATTTCATTCCCACGAACTTTAGTCCATTCGTCTTCTTTAAGGTCAAGCAATTTTTTGCCCATAAAGTCAATAGCACCTGTAATGTTCGCATTAGGAGCTGACAAGCCCATCAATGTTTTAGTTGTTACAGATTTACCTGAACCTGATTCACCTACGATAGCAAGGGTTTCCCCTTTTTTAAGGTCAAAATTGACATCGCGAATCGCTTTAATTTCTCCAGCATAGGTGTGAAAATCTACTCGGAGGTTTTTAACTTGTAAAATTGTTTCTTCACTCATCTTTTTCCTCCTAACGATCACCAGATTTTGGATCAAATGCATCACGAAGACCATCACCCAATAAAATAAAGGCAAGTGAAATCAATACCAAGGCCATTGAAGGTAGTATTACTTGATATGGATAGTATTGTAAGTATTCTTGAGCATCCGTAATCAATGAACCTAGTGAAGCCGTTGGTGGTTTTACCCCTAGGTTAATCGCAGAAAGGACTGCTTCATACATGATGGCACTTGGAACGGTCATCATGATTTGAACGATAATAATCCCTGAAATATTTGGAAGGATATGTTTAAAGGCAATTTTTGGTGCACTTTCACCAAGCGAACGAGCTGCCAAAACAAACTCTTGTTCACGGTAAGATAAGGTCAAGTTACGCACTTGACGCGCCATTGAAGTCCATCCAACGATGGCAATTGAAATGATAATTGAAGTAATACCATTTCCTAGCAAAAGACCAAGCATGGTAACGATAACCAAGTTAGGAATTGATGAAACAACCTCGATAATACGTTGCATGACCATATCGACGCGTCCACCAACGTAACCTGAAATCAGACCATAGGTTACCCCGATTAAAAGGTCAATCAATGTCGCAACAATCGCAATAAGAAGGGAAATACGTACCCCAACGATGATACGTTTGGCAAGGCTACGACCTAGGTTATCTGTACCTAAGATGAATTTTGTTCCTTCAGGAACCCCCTGTTCTTTATAAACATTAGTTGGTTCTGTGTTTCCAGAATAAGTAATGGTACCATTCCAGAATGGAAGATCACCACTTAATTTCGGTGGAAGGTTACGGTAAGTCGTCACTTCCTTTGTATTAAAGGCGTTGGCTTCATCACGGGTTACAAAAGCAACTGAAGCAATTGAGAAAACGATCAAGAAAGCTAAGAACCACATTGAAATAACGGCTAATTTATTTTTCTTGAGACGACGTCATGCATCTTGCATAAAAGAAAGAGCAGGCTTCTCAATTTTTTCTTGCATATTTGCTGAACCGATGCCAACAAGTTTAAATGCTCTATTTTTTTCTGCCATCTTTTTCTCCTTATTGCAAGCGTACACGTGGATCAACTATACTTGTTGCAATATCTGTGATCAAAATAGCTACCATCAACATCATTGCATAAACAATAGTTGTTCCCATGATAACGGGATAATCTTTAGCAGGGATAGACGTTACAAATTGTTGTCCAATTCCTGGAATTGAGAAAATTTGTTCAATCAAGGCAGAACCTGTTAGAAGGTTAGCAGCCATTGGTCCTACTAACGTTAAGACAGGAATCATTGAGTTACGGTAAGCGTGTTTGCGTGTGACTTGACGTCTTGTCAAACCTTTAGCAATAGCTAATTGGATGTAATCTGAACTCAATGTTTCAATCATTTGACCCCTAAAGAATCGTGTCACTTGAGCAAAAACTGGAATAGCTAAGGCAACTGATGGGAGGACAGTTTGAGCAAACGTACCCCAACCAGCTAATGGGAATAGATTCCATTTAAATCCGAACAATACCAACAAGAATAGACCTGTAATGAAAGATGGTACTGAGATACCTAATGTGGAGATAACACTAAGCACACCATCAATCCAGTTATTTTTGTTACGGGCTGAAGCAGCACCGACTAAAATACCTGAAACCAAACCAATGATAAGAGCTTGCACACCCAATTGTACAGAAACGCCCAAGCGTTGTGAAATCAAACGTGATACTGGTTGGTTGATTGATTGGTAACTTGTTCCAAAATCACCATGAATAACATTCCAAAGGTAAGTAAGATATTGTTGCCAAACAGGTTTATCCAAGCCATATTGCTTGTTCATCATAGCAATCATTTCATCTGTTAGTTTTGGATTGTTATAAGGAGTCCCAGGCATAACTTGCATGAGGAAAAACGACAGGGTAACCACGACCCAAAGTGTTACAAGTAGAATCGCAACACGTTTAAGAATGTATTTTATCATAATATTTCCTTCTCTTTATTGCTTTTGTTGGCAGGATAAGACCTTTCCTGTCAACAAAAGCAAGAATTGGTCATATCCAATTCTTGCCCATTAGTGAATGCTGCTTAAAGATTATTCTTTATAGGCATAGGTGAAATCAACTTGCAACCCTGTTGAATTACGAACAAGTCCTTTTAATGAAGGATTTTGAAGTGATTCTGTGCTACGGAAGTAGATTGGGTTGTAGTCTGCATTTTCATAAAGAATTTTTTCTGCTTCTTTATAATCTTCAGCAGCTGCCGCTGGGTCTAGAGCATCTGTTGTCACAGCTTTTTCGTAAGCCGCATCATACTCTGGACTTGACATCTTACCGTAGTTGTAAGATGAATTGCTTGTAAATAGACTATAGAATGTTGAACCTTCTGGGTAGTCACCGCCCCAAACATTCATAACAACATCAAAGTTTTGGTTCCTAGAATCTTGCAAACGTTGTTTGAATGTGACAAATTTTTCTTCAACAGTTAATCCTGGAAGAGCATCTTCCCAAGTTTGTTTGAGGTAGTCAACAGAAGCTTTCGCAACTGGGCTATCTGCATCTGAGGTAACCGTCAAGGTCAATGAGTCTGTTCCAAGTTCAGCTAAACCTTCTTTGAAGAGTTTTGCAGCTTCTTTTTCATTGTAGCTGTATCCTGGAGCAACGTAATTTGTCAAATCTGTACCGTCAGGTAATTTTTCAAGTCCGTAAGGTACCAAAGCAGTTGCTGGTTTAGAACCTGTATCAATCGCTGCTTTAACGATTCCTTCACGGTCAGTTGCTAAGTTAAGGGCTTGACGAATTTTTGTATTTGTCAATGCTTTAACAGAACCTGATTGGTTGTAAACCAAGTAAGCTGTTGTTGCTTCAGGAACATCTACAACATCTTTATTGCTCTTGTTGGCATTGTAGATAGCTTCTGTACCAGAAATGCTTGCGGTATCCAATTGACCGTCTTTGTACATTTGAACAGCTGTATCTGGTTTTTTGATGGTTTGGATGTTAACTTTTTCATTCTTAACATCTTTGGCATCCCAGTAGTAGTTATTTTTAACTAATGTAAATGTACCGTTTGTTCCGTTCCAATCTTTTACAGTGTACGGACCAGAATAAAGGGCTTTGTCTGAACTTGTTCCGTAGTCATCGCCTGTTTTTTCCACGAAAGCTTTACTTTGTGGCATGAAGTTTGTGAATGACAACAAGCTCATGAATTGTGGTGATGGGCTTGACAAAGTAAAGATGACTTTATTACCATCTGCTTTGACACCAAGTTCATCAACACTCTTTGTTCCGTTGATAACCTCTTCGGCGTTCAAAACGTGGGCATCTGAAACTAAGTAAGCATATTCTGAAGCTGTTTTTGGATCAACGATACGTTGCCATGTGTAAACGAAATCTTCAGCTGTCAAGTCACTTCCGTCTGACCATTTAAGGTTGTCACGCAAAGTGGCTGTGTAAGTAAGACCATCATCTGAAACTTCGATATCTTTCGCTGCTAAATCTGGTTGCAAATCACCATTTTTATCGCGACGAAGCAAGTTACTTCCTGAGTTACCAATAGCAATAGATGAATAACTATCCGTTACTTTTGAAATATCTAAAGTGCTAATTTCAGTTGGTAAGTACCAATTAATTTCATCTTTCGATGAAGACGTTGTCGAGCTGCCCCCACCACAAGCTGTCAAAACAGCTGCAGAAACAAGGGTTACAGCTCCTAAGCTAATGCGTTTCCATGCTTTACTATTTAGTGACATGTGACGCTCCTCCTAGTTGTTCTCTAAAAATTATATTATTTGACAAATAAGATTATAACATAAATTTATCTTAAAGAGAATACTTTTGTCAGAATTTTTTGTCAGATTATCTCCCATGCAAACTGTGATATAATGGTAGATACCTAATTATTTTAATAGACAAAGGATGGAATTGATGAAGAAGTTCATTGCTTGTTTGGCCATTTTGATGGCTTTCTTTACCATTAAAGTTTCTGCCGATGATTTTGACATTCCTGCCAAGCACGCGATTGCTGTGGAAGCAACGACAGGAAAGGTCTTATACGAAAAAGATGCAACTACGCCCGCAGGTATTGCATCAATTACAAAAATTTTAACGGTTTACATGGTTTACAAAGAGATTAATGAGGGCAATTTGTCTTGGGATACGCGTGTTCCCATTTCAGATTATGCGTATCAGTTAACGGCGAATTCGGACGCCAGCAATGTGCCCATGGAAGCTCGAGAATACACTGTTGAACAATTGGTTAATGCTGCCATGGTTGCCAGCGCCAATAGTGCCGCTATTGCACTTGCGGAGCAAATTGGTGGAAGCGAAAGCCATTTTGTGGATATGATGAAGGAACAACTAAAGGAATGGGGCATTACAGATGCAACGTTAGTCAACGCTTCTGGTCTAAACAACAGTTACTTGGGCGACAATATTTACCCTGGTTCTAGCAGTTCAGATGAAAATATGATGAGCGCTAGAGATGTGGCTATCATTGCTCAACACCTTATCAACGAATACCCTGATATTTTGAAAATTACCAATCAAGCGACAGCTGATTTTGATGGGACAACCATCCATACCTACAATTATATGTTAAAAGGGATGCCTTATGAACGCGATGGCGTGGATGGCTTGAAAACAGGAACAACCGAATTAGCTGGTGCGTCTTTTGTGGCTACTTCTGTTGAAAATGGCATGCGTGTGATTTCCGTCATTTTAAATGCAGACGACTGGGAAAACAATACCTATGCTCGTTTTGAGGCAACAAATGATTTGTTGGATTATGTTAAAGCCAATTTCGAGATGAAAACATTGATTAAATCAGGTGATAGTTACCAAAAGAGCAGGGCTCTTGTCAAAGACGGTAAGGAAAAATCAGTCACAGCAGTCGCTGAAAAAGATTTGAAAGTGGCTTGCCGTATCAATACTGAACCAAGTGCAACTTTTAAAACGGAGGAAAATGGCTACGAAGCTCCAATTCTCCAAGGTCAAAAAGTTGGAACCTTTAGCTACGATGACAAGCAGATTGTCGGAACAGGCTATTTAGAGTCAGAGCCTAGTGTGACAGCCGTCGCAAAAACCAACGTGGAAAGAAGTTTCTTCCTCAGAGTTTGGTGGAACCATTTTGTGACTTTCGTCAACGAAAAACTCTAATAATAAGACCTTTTCAAGTAAAAAAATAGGGCTTACCTTATAACAAGGTAAGCCCTATTTGTGTGGCGTTCTCTATTATCCAACAGAACCTTCCATTTCATAACTGATTAAACGGTTCAATTCAACGGCATATTCCATTGGTAATTCTTTGGTGAATGGTTCAACAAATCCCATAACAATCATCTCTGTCGCTTCTTGTTCAGAAAGGCCACGACTCATGAGGTAGTACAATTGTTCTTCTGAAATCTTAGAGACTTTAGCTTCATGTTCCAAAGCGACTTGTGAATTGTGGATTTCGTTAAACGGAATAGTATCTGAACGTGACAAATCATCCATGATAATGGTGTCACATTCGATGTGGCTGACCGATTTCTTAGACTCTTTGTTGAAGGTTACTTGTCCACGATAATCCACTTTTCCACCACCTTTTGCGATTGATTTTGACACGATAGATGATGACGTGTGTGGGGCATTGTGAATCATTTTTGCACCTGTATCTTGGTGTTGCCCCTGATTAGCAAAGGCGATCGATAACATAGTACCGCGCGCTCCCTCACCGTCAAGGTAAACAGATGGATACTTCATGGTTGTTTTGGCACCAAGGTTTCCGTCAATCCATTCAACCGTAGCATTCTTTTTCGCGGTAGCACGTTTCGTTACCAAGTTATAAACGTTATCTGACCAGTTTTGGATGGTTGAATAGCGCATATAGCTGCCCTCGAGAGCAAAAATCTCAACAATAGCAGCGTGCAAGCTGGCAGATGAATAGTTAGGAGCCGTACAGCCTTCCACGTAATGAACACTTGCTCCTTCATCTACGATAATCAGCGTGCGTTCAAATTGCCCCATCGCTTCATTATTGATACGGAAATAGGTTTGAAGCGGGATATCCACTTTAACCCCTTTTGGTACGTAGATAAAAGTTCCTCCAGACCAAAAGGCTGAGTTTAAAGCAGCCAATTTATTATCTGTTGGCGGAACTAATTTTGAAAAGTATTTTTTAAAGAGGTCAGGGTATTCTTTCAAAGCAGAATCCGTATCTGTGAAAATAATACCTAGCTTGTCATACTCTTCTTTCATGTTGTGGTAAACAACTTCTGATTCGTATTGGGCTGAAGCACCAGCCAAATACGCACGTTCTGCTTCAGGGATACCAATTCGTTCAAAGGTTTCTTTGATTTTATCTGGAACGTCGTCCCATGAACGGGCAGGTTTGTCAGACGCTTTTTGATAATAGGTAATGTCGTCAAAATTGATATCTGACAAATCAGGGCCCCACGTTTGCATAGGCATTTCATTAAATATTTTTAGGGATTTCAAACGGAAATCGAGCATCCATTCAGGTTCGCCTTTTTCCGCTGACATTTCACGAACAACCTCTTCGCTGATTCCTTTTCCCGTAGAAAAGACAGGCGTGACATCATCGTGAAAACCAAATTGATATTCCCCAAGATCAATTGGTTTTGGTGTTACTTTTTCATTGTTTTCAGACATTTAATCACCTTCTCTATCGTCATTATCATCCATTGCAATCGCTTTTTTGAGCGCATTCCATGCAAGTGTTGAACATTTGATTCGTTGAGGGAATTTAGACACGCCTGCCAAAAAGGCTGCGTCACCTAATTTTTTTTGTTCTGCAGAGCTTTGTCCTTGGACCATTTCTGAAAAAATCTCAGCTAAAACCAAGGCTTCTTCCTTGGTTTTGCCAATCACTGCATCAGTCATCATGCTTGATGAGGCTGTTGAAATGGTGCAACCGTCGCCATCAAAAGCAATATCAGCAATACGGTCACCATCGAATTTAACAGAAAGTGAGATGACATCTCCACAGGTTGGATTATTCAAATGAACAGGTGTGGTATCATCGAGTTTGCCATGGTGGTGGGGATTTTTAGAATGGTCCGCCACAACCGCCATGTAGAGACTATCTAATTTAGAAAGTGCCATTGAAAAACTCCTTTGTCTTGACCAAGGCTTCCACCAAACGGTCACAATCTTCCTTGGTATTATATATGTAAAAACTTGCACGAACAGTTGATGGAATATCTAAATGAGTAAGCAGTGGTTGGGCACAGTGGTGACCAGCACGAACAGCAACCCCTTCACAATCCAAGGCCGTTGCCACATCATGCGGATGCAAACCTTCTACATTGAAGGCAATCACTCCCATGTGCTGGCTAGGGTCTTGTGGCCCATAAACCGTCACACCATCAATGGCTTGCAATTTTGGAAGGACATAGTTAACCAATTCTTGCTCATGAGCATGAACGGCGTCCATTCCGATATTGGTCAAGTAATCAACCGCAGCACCTAGGGCAATAGCTCCTGAAATATTAGGGGTTCCTGCTTCAAATTTCCATGGCAATTCTTTCCACGTTGCTTCTTGTTCATAGACAAAATCAATCATTTCACCGCCAAATTCGACAGGGGACATGCGATTTAGGAGTTCTTCTTTGCCATAAAGCACGCCAATACCTGTTGGACCTAGCATTTTATGGCCAGAAAAAGCAAAGAAATCGCAATCTAAATCCTGAACGTCAATAGCCATGTGAGGGGTTGATTGGGCACCGTCAACTACCATATAGGCCTCAACTTGATGAGCCAGCTCTGCCATTTCTTTAACGGATTGCACAGAGCCTAACACATTAGACACATGGGCAATGCTGACAAATTTTGTCTTGGCATTGAGTTTTGCTCGGAAATCTGCCATATCAAGCTGGCCGTCTTTGAGGTAAACATACACGAGTTTTGCCCCTGTTTTACGGCACGCTTCTTGCCAAGGAATGAGGTTTGAGTGGTGTTCCATAATGGAAATCAAAACTTCATCATCTGCTTGTAACACTTCTTCTGCAAAACGAGCCACCCAGTTTAACCCTGTTGTGGTACCTCGCGTAAAGAGAACTTCCTTGGTCGATTTGGCATGGATAAATTGGCGGACTCTTTCACGACTGATTTCGTAAAGAGAGGTGGCACGCTCAGCAAGTGTATGCACTCCTCGGTGAACATTAGCATTCGTCGTGTGGTAATAATCGTTAAGAACATCAAGAACAGCCTGTGGTTTCTGTGTGGTCGCAGCATTGTCAAGATAAACTAAAGGTTCATCATTGACCACTTGGTCGAGAATAGGAAAGTCTTGATAAATTTTGTGAGCATCAAATGCAGTCATTTTAACGATTCTCCAATTTTTTATCTAAGACGTCAATCATTTCGTCATGTACTTCTTTGACTGGAATTTCTGTGATAACAGCGCCCAAGAAACCACGAATAACCAAGCGTTCTGCTGTATCCTTATCCAAACCACGGCTCATCAAATAATACATATCTTCTGGGTCCACTTGCCCGATAGAGGCAGCGTGACCAGCCGTGACATCATTTTCATCAATCAAAAGAATCGGGTTGGCATCTGAACGTGCCTTATCTGAAAGCATCAAGACACGGCTTTCTTGCTGAGCATCCGCCCCTTTAGCCCCATGAACAATATGTCCAATACCATTAAAGGTAAGGGTCGCACGTTCTAAAATAACCCCATGTTGCAAAATGTGACCAATAGAATTGCAACCGTAGTTTGTCACTCGAGTATCCACACCTTGCACTTGGCGTCCTGATGAGGCAGCGACGACTTTCAGATTAGCATGGCTACCATCTCCATACAAATCAGAGTCAAAGTCAGCAATCACATTACCTTCGTTCATGACACCTAGCGCCCAATCCACACTAGCATCTTTGCCATGACGGGCACGACGGCTAATATAAGTCGTTACGTTATCACCAAGACGGTCAATAGCCGAATATTTCACCTGACTACCATCGAGGGCAATCAATTCAACACCAATATTAGCGGTAGCTTTGGCATCTCCTTCACCAATTGTTTCAAAACGCTCTAAGTAATTCACGCGACTATTGCGTCCAGCGATGATGAGCACATGTTTGTTAAATGGCACCGCACTTGCTTTGTCTTGGTAAAACAAAGCTTCAATAGGCTCGTCAATTTCAACATTATCGGGAACGTAAAGCACTGCCGCACTGTTAAAATAAGCCATGTGGTAGGCTGCTAATTTGTCTTCCTTGGCTCCACGCGCCTTACAAAAGTATTTTTCAATAATATCAGGAATTTCTTCTAAGGCAGCGTAGAAATCCGTGAAAATCACACCTTGGTCAATCAAATGTGTAGGTAATTGTTCAAAAACAGTTTGTGTCCCTACTTGAACAAGTTTTGGATTGTCCCCAAGTGCTGTAAAATCAGGCACATTTGCCATAGCTTGGTCTTCTGAAAGGGTCCCGTCACCTAGATTCCAACGATGAAATTTGACACGATTAATTTCAGGTAAATCTAGGTGTTTGATGCTATTAAAAGCAGCCAAACGGCTATCTTGTAGCCATATGGGTTCTGCCTTGCTTAGTGAGAAATTAAGAATAGCTTCTTTTGTCATAAGTTGATGTTTACTCCTTTTTATCCTAATTTACGCGAGTAGAACCTACTGAAATTAGTAGGTTTTGACATCATTCATTACACTTCTTCCTCGTAGGTCAAACCAAGTTCTTCGGCGATTTTAGCGTAACCTTCTTTTTCAAGACGAGCAGCAAGTTCCGCACCGCCTGATAGTACAACGCGTCCATCCATCATGATATGCACAACATCTGGTGTAATGTAGTTCAAAAGTCGTTGGTAGTGAGTGATAATCATGGCACCAAAGTCATCACCACGCATGGCATTAACCCCTTTTGAAACAATTTTAAGAGCATCAATATCAAGGCCTGAGTCGATTTCGTCAAGAAGGGCAAATTTCGGTTCAAGCATCAACAATTGGAGGATTTCATTGCGTTTTTTCTCACCACCTGAGAAGCCTTCGTTGAGGTAACGCTCTGCCATTTCTTCTTTCATACCAAGAAAAGCCATTTTTTCATCTAATTTTGTGATAAAGTCCATCACTGAAATCTTGTCTTCATCTTCTTTTCCAGCATTCATAGCTGCACGGATAAATTCGGCATTGGTAATACCAGGAATTTCAGATGGGTATTGCATGGCAAGGAAAAGCCCGAGGCGAGCGCGCTCATCCACTTCCAATTCAAGGATGTTTTCGCCATCTAGCAAGATTTCACCTTGAGTCACTTCGTAGTTGGGATTTCCCATAATAGCGGCAGACAAGGTTGATTTCCCTGTTCCGTTTGGTCCCATGATCGCAGCAATCTCACCTGTTTTGAGGGTCAAATTGACACCTTTTAAAATTTCCTTATCTTCAATAGAAACATGAAGATCTTTTATTTCGAGTACAGACATGTGTACGTTCCTCCCATTCATCAATATCGAATATCGCGATAATTTTCAGAAAATTACCGCATTTCTATAAGGCTATTACCCATTATAACAAAAAAAGCCATTTAAGGCTTTTTTTATCGCTTATTATTTTCGACGTTGCTTCCATTGCAACATAACAGCTTGGCGGTAGTCGCTATTTCCGATAAATTTAAGTGTATTAAAGAGTGGCGTACGACCAACACCCCAAATTTCCAGTCCTTCGATAAAGACTTCGAGGGCAAAGGCCAGACCGATAATCAATAACACGCCACCGACACGACTTGATACATTAAGCAACAAAGCAATCAAAGAGAACAAAATAGCAATGCCATAGACCACCAAAACCGCACCACGATGGGTAAAGCCCATTGCTAGAAAGCGGTGATGCAAATGCATTTTGTCAGCTTCTGTGGCAGGACGACCAGATAATTTGCGTCGAATAATGGCAACTGTTGTGTCTAAGATTGGCACCCCAAGGATAATCACTGGTGTGATAACCGATACTGCCGTCGAATTTTTCAGACCTTGCAGTGATAGCACTCCAATCATAAATCCGATAAAGAGAGCACCAGTATCCCCCAAATAAATAATAGCTGGATGATAGTTGTAAGGGAAAAAGCCTGCAATACAAGCAATTAACAGCAAAATGGTCAAGGTCAAGTAAAAATCCGTTTGCGGTAAAAAGAAGTAGGACACCAAAGCCATGGTTCCAAGGCTGATAATCGATACCCCACTAACCAAACCATCCAACCCATCAATCAGATTCATGGCATTGGTAATGGAAATAATCCAAAAGACCGTCAAAAAGAAGGTCACAACCGAATTAAACTCTAACAGCGGCCCGCCAAATGGAATTTTAAAACTATCAAAACGAAAGTCCGTAAACGCCCAGACAATGACCGCACCAATAATGATACCCAGCATTTTGGTCCGAGGTTTTAATTCAAAAATATCGTCAATATAACCTGTCGCCGTGATGATTAAAGCAGCGATAACCACAGGTAAAATGTAATCAAAATAAGACACTGCCCCTGGTATGCCTTTTAACACCTTTGGCATTAAAATCAAGGCAGACACCAAAAAAGACAGAAAAATGGCTAGACCACCGCTACTTGGCATAGGAACCTTGTTGATGCGTCTGGCATTGGGATTGTCAACAGCTCCCACACGAAAGGCGATAGAGCGAACAATCGGCGTCAAAAATAAAGACAGCAAAAAGGCACCAATCAGGACAAGAACGTAATCAATTGTAAATGGTATCATATTACATCAACTCAATCATTTTTAATTTTGTTAGGGCGGCAGTTGAGAGCATCTCAATACCATGTTCTTGTAAATATGCACGTGTTTTTGTCCCTGGGTTAGCGTATTCCAATAAACGCGCATACATCAAATTGGCATAATAAGACGGTTGATTTTGCAAATCAAGCAAAATCGTCATGTGGTAACTGTCTTGGTCCTTGTAGAGTTCAGACTCTTCAACTGGAAAATCAATGACTTTGGCAAAGGCAACGACAGACTTCAAGTCTGGAAAATCAAGTACATAGTGCACATAATCTGACGGATTGATATCCTCATCAGATGCTTCTGCTTCTTCTTGACTTGCCATAGCAGCGTCTGCTTCATTTTCAAGCATCGCTTCGACTTTTTCAAGTTTTTCATGGGCATCTGTATCCCCTTTTGACAACATGGTTTGTTCAAGTGTCTTGAAAAATTCTTCTGGGGACATATTTGACACGTCATCAAAAGCCGCTAAATCTTCAAAATTCAAATCTTTATTGAGTTCTGATTTGGTCACAAAGACATCGATACGGTCTTTTCTTGGAGTCACGCGGAAGCTAAGCATACCGCTATCTTTAAAGGTATCTGGCAAATCCAATTCATCCATGACAGAATAGAAGAACTCTTCTGTCTTTTCTTGTGGAATCAAAAAGTCTTTCAATTCCATACCACGTTCTTCCAAATCTTCCATACTAATCGTTATTTTAAGTGTTGTTTCACTAATCTGTTTCATTTCCATACTAAATTACCTCGCACGAGTAGTCATTATATTATACAGGAAAAGTCGCGCTTTTTCAATTTTAAAAAGTTAATTACCTTTTTAAAAATAGCTCTAGGCAGTAAAAAACAAGCAACTCGAATCGAGCTACTTACCTTATCTTATAGCATGAATTTCACTAAGCTGTAAACAATCAAGATGGTTCCCAAAACGATACGGTATTTACCAAAGACGGTAAAGTCGTGTTTCTTAACGTAATCTGTCAAGAAGCGAATTGAGTAAAGGCTGACTATAAAGGCTGTCACACTAGCTACAAACAAAATTAAGATTTGACTAGAGCTGAGCACATTGCCGTCTAAGAAGAATTTCACAGCCTTCAAACCACTGTAACCAAACATGGTTGGAATCGCAAGGAAGAAGGTAAAGTCTGCGGCAACAGAACGG
This sequence comes from Streptococcus alactolyticus, assembly GCF_042649785.1. Classification (NCBI taxonomy): domain Bacteria; kingdom Bacillati; phylum Bacillota; class Bacilli; order Lactobacillales; family Streptococcaceae; genus Streptococcus; species Streptococcus alactolyticus. Next base: position 15,000 of record NZ_JBHRZX010000021.1, read on the forward strand.
CTAGTTCCTAAAATGATAGCCCCCAAAATGGTTGCCCCTGAACGGCTGGTCCCTGGAACGATACTCAAGACTTGGAAACACCCAATCAAAAAGGCTGTTTTATAAGACATGCGTGCTAATTCAGTAACCTTTGGAGTGACATTGGCATTTCTCTTTTCAATCCAGATAAAGACAATCCCGTAGAAAATCAATGCAATGGCAATAGGAATCATATAATTGAAATGTGCCTCAAACCAATCATCCAGAGGCACTGCAATCACAATAGAAGGAATACAAGCCACAGCAACTTTTAACCACAATTGCCAAGTGAGTCGAACCTCACGTGCCGTTTTACTAGGTTGAAACGGATTCAAACGCTCAAAATAAATCACAATAACGGCTAAAATAGCGCCCAATTGAATCACAATATTGAACATATCCATAAAATCTTGGCTTTGGTCAAGATTGATGAATTGTTGCACCAAAATCAAGTGCCCTGTACTTGAAACAGGTAGCCACTCCGTAATCCCCTCCACAATACCAAAGAAGATTGCTTTTAACACCTCAACGAATAACATAGGTCCTCCTAAATTTAATATCTGTTTTATTATATCAAAATGAACGTTTTTTTAGAATACCCCTAAACAAAGAATGCCAATCCATCTACTAACAAGGAATAAAACGCATCCTAATAATATTTTATTGTATAAATATGCTATTTTTACATTAGTCTGTATTGAAATCAACACCCTTTTCCTGTAAAATGGTATGTTGATATAAGAATAGACAGGAGTCTTAAATGAAAAAGTTACTTTTAAGTTGTTTTCTAGCCACTTTGTTTTTATTTAGTGGAATAACTCATATACACGCAGATGAGTATCTTCGTGTCGGAATGGAGGCAGCTTATGCTCCTTTTAACTGGACACAAGACGATGACTCAAATGGTGCAGTTCCTATCGAAGGAACAAACCAATATGCTAATGGATATGACGTTCAAATCGCTAAAAAAATTGCAGAGGGATTGGATAAAAAACTTATCGTTGTCAAAACAACTTGGACAGGTTTAATTCCAGCTTTGACCTCTGGAAAAATCGACATGATTGCTGCTGGAATGAGTCCAACTGAGGAACGTAAAAAAGAAATTGCCTTCTCTGATAGTTATTACACTAGCCGTCCTGTCATTGTCGTATCTAAAAGCGGTGATTATGCCAATGCGACATCGCTAGATGATTTTTCTGGTGCCAAATTAACATCCCAACAAGGGGTTTACCTTTACAATCTGATTGACCAAATCAATGGTGCAGTTAAAGAAACGGCTATGGGCGACTTCAACCAAATGCGTCAAGCCTTGCAATCTGGTATCATTGACGGATACATTTCAGAACGACCAGACGCTATCTCAGCTGAAAATGCTAATAGTGATTTTAAAATGATTGCTTTTGCTGACGGCAAAGGATTTACCACATCTGCTTCTGATACTGCTATTGCTGTTGGTTTGCGTAAAAACGATACTGAGATGTTAGCCAAAGTTAATAGCATTTTAGCAGGGATTTCTGAAGATGAACGTGTTCACTTGATGGACAAAATGATTGACGAACAACCTGCTGAACAAGCTAGTGACAGTGCTGATAGCAACTTCTTTTCTGAAGTCTGGACGATCTTCAAAAATAACTGGGATCAATTCTTGCGCGGTGCTGGTGTGACGCTCTTCATTTCAATCATTGGTACTGTGGTCGGTCTTGTAATTGGTTTACTTATCGGGGTTTACCGTACAGCACCTAAAGCTGGCAATAAAGTACTTGCTACCTTGCAAACGCTCTTTGGCTGGGTACTTAATGTTTACATCGAAGTTTTCCGTGGTACGCCGATGATTGTACAAGCTATGGTTATTTATTACGGAACTGCTCAAGCCTTCGGTATCTCAATTGACCGTATTTTAGCAGCCGTTGTCATCGTTTCTATCAACACTGGGGCCTACATGAGTGAAATTGTTCGTGGTGGTATCTTCGCCGTTGACAAAGGGCAATTTGAAGCGGCAACAGCACTTGGATTTACCCACGGACAAACCATGCGTAAGATTGTCTTGCCACAAGTTGTGCGCAATATCTTACCAGCCACAGGTAACGAGTTTGTCATTAACATCAAAGACACTTCTGTCTTGAATGTTATCTCTGTTGTCGAGCTCTACTTCTCAGGAAATACCGTTGCCACTCAGACTTACCAATATTTCCAAACCTTTACCATTATCGCAATCATTTACTTTGTTCTCACCTTCACGGTCACACGTATTTTACGTTTCATTGAACGTCGTTTTGATGCCGATACTTACACAACAGGTGCTAACCAAAACCAAACTATGGAGGTGCGATAATGTCATCTGCGATTATTGAAATCAAACATTTGAAAAAATCTTACGGTCAAAATGAAGTGCTAAAAGACATTTCCCTTTCAGTAAATAAAGGTGAGGTGATTTCGATTATCGGGTCATCAGGGTCAGGAAAATCAACCTTCCTTCGCTCTATTAACCTTTTGGAAGAACCAACTGCAGGTGAAATCCTTTTTCATGGTCAAGATGTTCTTGCCAAAGACTACAACTTGACCGAGTACCGTGAAAAATTGGGAATGGTGTTCCAATCCTTTAACTTGTTTGAAAACCTCAACGTTTTGGAAAATGCCGTCGTTGCACAAACGACCGTGCTGAAACGTTCTCGTGAGGAAGCTGAAAAAATCGCTAAAGAAAACCTCACCAAAGTAGGCATGACTGAACAATATTGGAAAGCCAAACCCAAACAATTGTCAGGGGGGCAAAAGCAACGTGTGGCAATTGCTCGTGCTTTGTCTGTCAATCCAGAAGCCATGCTCTTTGACGAACCAACGTCAGCTCTAGACCCTGAAATGGTTGGAGAGGTTTTAAAAACCATGCAAGACCTTGCTAAATCTGGATTAACCATGATTATCGTGACACACGAAATGGAATTTGCCAGAGATGTGTCAGACCGCGTGATTTTCATGGACAAGGGTGTTATTGCCGAAGAAGGCACACCAGAGCAAATCTTCGAACACCCACAGCAAGAACGTACCAAAGAATTCTTGCAACGTTTCTTAAAATAATATACTAAAACTAGAAATCCCATCACTTAATAAAGTGATGGGATTTTGTTTATTTTGCTTTTAAAGCAGATAGGATTTGGGCGCGAATGTCTTCAACACCTTCGGGGTGATTTGGAAGGAAAATCGTTTGATTGCCCTTGATGGCAAAGGTGTTTAAAGTGTCTAAATACTGATTAGTCAGCAAAATAGACATAATCTGTTCTTCATTCATACCAACGCTGGTGGCTTTTAGTTCAGCAATAGATTCTGCCAAGCCATCCACGATAGCCTTACGTTGTTGGGCAATACCAACCCCGTGCAAGCGGTCTTTTTCAGCCTCAGCCTCGGCAGCCGTCACGATTTTAATTTTATCTGCTTCTGCCAATTCTTGAGCGGCAACACGTTTACGTTGGGCTGCGTTAATCTCGTTCATTGATTGTTTAACTTCGGCATCGGGCTCAACTTTGGTAATCAAGGTTTTGACAATGACATAACCATAAGTGGACATTTCTTCTGCCACTTGGTGTTGCACTTCAAGTGCGATTTCATCTTTTTTCTCGAACAATTCATCCAAGGTTAATTTAGGTACTGATGAGCGAAGCGCGTCTTCAATGTAAGACTTAATTTGTGCCTCGGGACGCATGAGTTTGTAGTAAGCATCGATGACATTTTGCTCGCTCACACGGTACTGCGTTGCCACATTCAAGGTCACGAAAACATTATCCTTCGTCTTGGTTTCCACAACGATTTCAGATTGTAACAGGCGCAACTGGATACGCGCAGCAATTTTATCAATCCCGAAAGGCAAACGAATGTGAATGCCACTGCTTGCGGTGGTGTAGTATTTTCCAAACCGCTCGATGATGACAACTGTCTGCTGACGCACCACATAAAGCATACTAGCTACAATTCCCAAGGCAAGTAGCACTAAAACACCTAGAATAATAAAAATCATACTTTTCTCCTTTCAAGCCAACTCTGGCTTGCCCATGAATGCTTTAAAAGGCGTTCTTTTTTGTATTTACTTATTAATACAATTATATGTGATTGTCACAAAAAAAGTCAAGTAGAAAAAAGTTGCCTCAAGGAAGCAACTTTTGGGTCAAACTAATAAATTATAGAGGCTTTCGTTGCCGTGCAGATTGATATAAGACGGGTCAAAAACAGATAGGCGGTCAATCAGAGCATTATAATCTTTTTTATCGCTCAGTGCAATACCAATCAAAACAGGTCCTCTACCTTTATTGGCACGCTTGATGTACTCAAAACGTGTGATGTCATCATTAGGTCCCAAGATGTTATTCACAAATTCACGCAAAGCTCCTGGACGCTGTGGAAAATTCACCACAAAATAATGTTTAATGCCGTCATAAATCAAGGCACGTTCTTCCATTTCTTGCATACGATTGATATCGTTATTTCCGCCTGAAATGATGCAGACAATCGTCTTGCCTTTGATATCTTCTTTCATGACTTCAAGAGCCGCAATGGAAGCTGCCCCTGCAGGTTCTGCGATAATTCCTTGCTTAGAATACATATCAATCAAGGTTTCTGAAATCAAACCTTCATCCACACCGACCAACTTATCCACATATTTACGCGCAACAGCAAAGGTCTTTTCCCCAACTTTTTGCACAGCAATGCCGTCCGCAAATTTATCAATTTCTTCTAATTTGACAGGACGTCCTTTATCAAATGCAGCCCGCATACTACGAGCCCCTGCTGCCTCAACACCGACAACTTCAATTTCAGGTGACACATCTTTCATGTAGGTTGCTACCCCCGAAATCAAGCCACCGCCACCAACTGGCACATAAATTTGGTCAAAAACAACACCTTCTTCTTGGGCTTGCTCGTAAATTTCATAAGCCACTGTTCCTTGACCTGCTTGCACATTGTCATCGTCAAAAGGGTCGATAAAGGTCATGCCTTCTGCCTTGGTGAATTCTTGTGCCGCTTGAGCCGAGGCGTCAAAGGTATCCCCAACCAATTTGATGGTCACATAAGAACCACCAAAAAATTTAACTTGCCCAATTTTTTGTTGAGGCGTTGTCACTGGCATAAAAATAGTGGCTGGAATTTTCATCTCGTGACAAGTAAACGCAACCCCTTGGGCATGGTTTCCCGCAGAAGCACAAACAACGCCACGCTGCTTTTCCTCTTCAGACAACCCATGGATAGCATAATAAGCCCCACGAATTTTAAAGGAACGCACTTTTTGCATATTCTCACGTTTGAGATAAACCGTTGCACCGTATTTTTCCGACAGGTAACGGTCAAAATCCAGTGGTGTCCGATCCACAACATCTTTTAAGACCGTATGTGCACGGACAACATCCTTTGCTACAATCATAATCCTACCTTCTTATTCTTCCAAATGTCTCACGTTCCCTCAGGAATCCAGTACATAGATAAAAAACCGATGACAACCATCGGTCTTTTAAAAAGCGAGCCGTTTCAAAAATTAGTTATAAATTTTGAACGCGTCATCATCATTTTGCCCAACAAATGGCATGGCTTTACGAAGTTCGCTACCCACTTTTTCTATTTCAAGTTCCGCAGCTTCTTTACGGTAAGCTTCCAATTTTGGACGACCTGATTTGTAGTCATTGACAAATTCTTCAGCAAATTTACCTGATTGGATATCAGCAAGAACAGCTTTCATGTTTTCTTTCACTTCGTTAGTGATAACACGTGGGCCTGATACGTAATCACCAAATTCAGCAGTGTTTGAGATTGATTGACGCATTTTCTTGAAACCACCTTCGTAGATAAGATCGACGATAAGTTTCATTTCATGAAGAACTTCAAAGTAAGCCAATTCAGGAGCATAGCCTGCTTCTGTAAGCACTTCAAAACCTGCTTCAATCAAGGCTGTTAAGCCACCGCAAAGAACAGCTTGTTCACCAAAAAGGTCTTCTTCTGTTTCTTCTTTAAAGGTTGTTTCAAGCAAGCCAACACGCGCAGCTCCAACACCTTTCGCCCAATCCATGGCAATTTCTTTGGCGTGACCAGTAGCATCTTGGTAAACGGCATAAAGAGCAGGCACACCAAAACCTTCAACGTAAGTACGACGAACAAGGTGACCAGGTCCTTTAGGGGCACACATAAAGACGTCAACTGTTTCAGGAGCTTTAATGTATTCAAAGCGAATGTTGAAACCATGAGCAAAACCAAGGGCATTTCCAGCTTCAAGGTTTGGTGCAATTTCTGTAGCATAAAGGTCTGCTTGGATTTCATCTGGTGCCAAAATCATGATAACATCAGCTAATTTAGTTGCTTCTGCTACTTCATAAGTATCAAACCCGTCTTCTTTGGCTTTGTCAAATGATTTGCCAGGACGAACACCAATAATCACATCACGACCTGAATCACGCAAATTTTGCGCATGCGCATGACCTTGTGAACCGTAACCAATAATGGCAATTTTTTTCCCATCAAGTGCTGCTACTTTTACGTCTTTTTCATATTCCATTGTTACTGCCATGTTTTATCTCTCTTTCTTCATTTTTATATCTAAATGCCTAGGCATTTGTTGATAACTTGGTTAATTGTTTAGGATAAATCCCGTGAGAATCCTGTTGCACCAGTACGAGCAAGATTTTGAATGCCATAAGGCTTAATCACGCGAATCAAAGCTTCGATTTTATCTGCATCGCCTGTGACTTGGATGGTGATTGATTTTTGAGCCACATCGACCACACTCGCTCGAAACGGCTGAATGACTGCAAGAATTTCAGCACGTTTGCTCGTTGGAGCGGTCAATTTCACCAAAATAACCTCACGCTCCAAATGCGGAATATCCGTGATATCACGAACACGCAGGACATCAATCAAACGATTGAGTTGCTTGATGATTTGCTCCACTTCTTCCAAATTCGCCACGTCAATAATAATCGTAATGCGAGATACATCTGGTTCCATTGTCGGACCAACGGAAATGGATTCGATATTGACCTGACGGCGTGAAAGAACACCAGTGAAACGGTTTAGAACACCAGTTGAATTTTGGAGTTTTGCTGTCAACATTCTACGCATTGAAAGTCACCCCCAACATCTCACTATTTGATTTACCAGACGGAACCATCGGATAAACGTGCTCACGATTTGAAATAGCGACCTCAATCAACATCGGCCTATTCTCCGTAATAATCGTCAAATCATTCTCCAAGGTATTTGGATTGGTAAATTTGTAATGACTAACGCCGTAAGCTTCAGCCAATAATTGGAAATTTGGCTCGTCATCAAAAGTCGATTCACTACGATGTTCGTCATAGAAAGACTCCTGCCACTGACGCACCATTCCCAACGAATGATTGTTCATCAAAACCACTTTTATTGGAACACCGTAACCATTTAATAAGGCTAATTCTTGGTTGGTCATTTGGAAACCACCGTCGCCAACAAAAAGGATAACCTCTTTATCTGGATTGGCTAATTTCGCTCCAATAGCTGCTGGAATGCCAAATCCCATCGTTCCCAAGCCGCCTGAGGTGATGAGTTGTCGTGCATTTTTGTATGGATAAAATTGCGCTGCCCACATCTGATGCTGCCCAACATCGGTAACCACAATCGCATCACCCTTGGTAATCTTACCAATCGTTGCGATAGCGTGCTGAGGTTTGATAATATTTTCGTCAAATTTATAACTAAATGGTGCTTTGGCTTTGTTGGCAAGAACTGAATCAGTCCAATCTTCGTGGCGAGTTTTGACAGGTTCTGCCTCAAGAAGAATCTGCAAAGCAGCTTTGGCATCGCCTACAATCGGAATCTTTGTCTTGACCACTTTCCCAATTTCAGCGGGGTCAATATCCACATGGGCTACAACCGCATCTGCTGCAAAAGTGTCAGGATTTCCCGTCAAACGGTCAGCAAAGCGACAACCAAAATTAATCATAAAATCACATTCCATCAAGGCCATATTGGAAGCATAAGAACCGTGCATTCCTCCCATCCCCAAAGACAGAGGGTGTTCAATTGGCATCACACCAAGGCTTAGCAAGGTTGACACTACGGGAATATTGTAGCGTTCTGCAAAGGCCTGCAATTCTTCTGCTGCATTGGCATAATTAACGCCACCACCCGCAACAATCAAAGGTTTTTTAGCTTTCTTCAGTTGCGTTAAAATTTTCTTCACCTGAAGGGCATTGGGTTCAATCGTTGGCTGATAACTTGGAAGGGTCACCTCAGGGTCATAGTAAAAGCTTGTTTTCATTTCTGAAACATCTTTTGGCAAATCTATCACAACAGGACCTGGACGACCAGTTGTTGCAATGTGAACCGCTTCTGTGATAATACGAGGAATATCCGCCACATCACGAATTTGGTAATTGTATTTGGTAATGGGCATCGTAATACCAATAATGTCCGCTTCCTGAAAGGCATCTTTTCCAATACCAGAACGAGCAACCTGACCTGTAAAGACCAGCATTGGCACGCTATCACTCATACCGTCAGCAATACCAGTAATGGCATTTGTCGCACCTGGTCCGCTGGTCACGATAGCCACCCCAATTTTCCCCGTTGATTTGGCGTAACCTTCCGCTTCGTGGAGGGCTCCTTGTTCATGACGGGCTAAAATATGGCGAACACCATCAAATTGGTAAATGGCATCGTAGAGAGGCAAGACAGCTCCGCCAGGGTAACCAAAGACGGTATCAATCCCCAGACTAGCTAAGGTTTCCAATAATAATTCTGATCCATTTTTGGATTCGGTTAACTTAATCTGTTTCACAAGGACCTCCTTTTCAAGTATATTTTGAATTATCTAAAAATTAAAACTTCTTGTATCTATCATACCACTAAAAAAAATAAAAGCAAGCTAAAGTTTTAAAATATTATAATCGTATTTAGGGACTAATCCTCACGTTCTGCCTTGCGTTCTTCAAATTCTTCTTGGGTCATCATAGAACCACCAAAGTTTGCAGACGACGCAAAAGCCGTGTAGCGACGTAGCCAGCCGCTTGAGATTTTTGATTTAAATGGTTTCAAATGTTTGCGACGTTCTGCCAAGGTTGCATCATCCACCAACAAATTCAAGGTCCGATTTGTCAAATCAATGCTAATCTCATCGTCATCTTCAATCAAAGCGATATTTCCACCTTCTGCTGCCTCTGGTGACACGTGTCCAATAGCAATACCACGAGTAGCTCCAGAAAAGCGACCATCTGTAATCAAGGCGACATCTTTACCCAAGCCACGCCCAACGATTTTAGAAGTTGGCGCCAGCATTTCAGGCATCCCTGGACCACCTTGAGGGCCTTCGTAGCGAATAACCACAACGTGACCTTTTTTAACCGTGCCATTGTCAATCAATTCAAGGGCTTCATCTTGCGAGTCACAACAAATAGCTTTGCCTCGAAAAGTCTTAACAGATGGATCAACCCCACCAACCTTGATAACGGCACCATCTTGAGCAATATTACCATAAAGGATAGACAAGCCACCTACTGGCGAAATAGGATTTTCAATCGAATGAATGACTTCCTCGTTCTTGATTTCAGCACCAGCAACATTTTCTTTTAAGGTTTTACCAGTCACAGTGATGCGATCCCCTTTAATCGTTCCTTTCTTAATCAACTGGTTAATAATAGCTGAAATACCACCTGCTTCTTGCACATCGTGCATGGTGTAAACACTTGATGGGGCAATTTTAGACAGATAAGGTGTCTTCTTGGCGATTTCATTGATGTCTTTCAAGTCGTAATCAATACCTGCTTCACGCGCAATAGCCAAGGTATGAAGAACGGTATTGGTTGAGCCCCCCATGGCCATATCCAGTGCAAAAGCGTCGTCAATAGCTTCCTTGGTCACGATATCACGCGGACGCACATTATTTTTAACATTGTCCATCAAATGTTTAGCTGCTTGACGCACCAATTCACGACGTTGGTCAGACACTGCCAAAACAGTTCCATTTCCAGGAAGAGCAAGTCCCAACACTTCCATTAGAGAATTCATCGAATTTGCCGTAAACATTCCTGCACAAGAACCACAAGTTGGACAAGCATTTTGCTCCAAATAATCCAATTCTTTTTTGGTCATATCGCCAGCTTGATAGGTTCCTACAGCTTCAAACAAACTTGACAAGGTCGCTTGATGCCCTGTCATATCAACGCCGCCCTTCATCGGACCACCCGAACAAAAGACCGCTGGCACATTGGTTCTAAGAGAAGCCAAAATCATACCTGGCGTGATTTTATCACAGTTTGGAATGTAGAAAACACCATCAAACCAGTGGGCATTGATAACCGTTTCAGCAGCATCCGCGATAATTTCACGAGAAGGAAGGCTATAGCGCATCCCAATATGCCCCATAGCAATCCCGTCATCAACACCAATGGTGTTAAATTCAAAAGGAATACCACCCATTTCACGGATAGCTTCCTTGGCAACATCTGCCAATTCACGCAAATGCACGTGCCCAGGAACAATGTCAATGTAAGAATTGCAAATGGCAATAAATGGCTTTTGCATATCTTTAGCTGATTTTACTTGCCCGGTTGCATAAAGAAGACCACGGGCTGGTGCTTTATCCACACCTACCTTAATCATGTCACTTCTCATCTGTTTTCTCCAATCCTTTAAATCTTACAATCCATGTTAACATTTTATAAAATAAAGTCAAGAGAATATTCAGAAAATTTTGCTTGTTTTAAATTTTCTTTTTTATTAGATTTTGGTATTTAGACACAAAAAAAGAAAGCAACGAAATGCTTCCTTTTATCCATTTATCAAATAAGCTTATTCAACGCTCATCAAGTATGGGTAAACGGGTTGTTTACCGTCATGAATTTCAACTTCGATATCTTCGTATGTTGATTCAAGGTAATCAGCCATTTCTTCAGCTAAGTCTTGGCTACCATCTTCACCGACATAAATCGTAATGATTTCGCTATCTTCATCAATCATTTTAGCAAATGTGGCTTTCAAAGTAGCTGTCATATCTGGATTTGACACTACAATTTTACCGTCAACCATACCAAGATTGTCGTCTTTATGGATTTCAAGACCATCGATAGACGTGTCACGAACAGCAAGAGTCACACTACCACTAACAACATCTGAAAGGCTAGCAGTCATAGCTGCCACATTTTCCTCTAGAGATTGTTCAGGGTTAAAGGCTAATAAGCTAGTGAAACCTTGTGGCACTGTGCGTGTTTCAACAACAGCTGCTGGAATTTCAGCCACTTCAGCTGCTGATTGTGCCGCCATGAAGATATTTTTGTTATTTGGCAAGATAATCACGTTTTTCGCGTTAACCGCATCAATAGCTTTGACAATGTCTTCTGTTGATGGGTTCATGGTTTGTCCTCCAGAAATCACATAGTCAACACCTTGTGATTTGAAGATTTCTGCCAAACCGTCTCCTGCTACAACAGCCACAATAGCAAAGTCTTTTTCTTCTTGCTTAGCAGCAACTTGTTGTTCTTCTTTTTCTAAAACGGCATCGTGTTGGTTACGCATATTATCCACTTTGACCTTAACAAGAGAACCGTATTTCAACCCTTCTTGCAAGACAAGACCTGGGTCTTCCGTGTGAACGTGAACTTTAACAATTTCATCGTCATTGACCACAAGAAGAGAATCTCCCAAGCCACTCAAATAAGCTTGGAATTCTTCATAGTTAAATTCTTTCACATAAGTTGGACCTTGTTTAAGAGCCACCATGATTTCTGTACAATAACCAAATTGGATGTCTTCAGTCGCCACGTGTCCTGCAACAGACTTGTGGTGCTCTGCATTAATCATTTCGGTCATTGTTGCTGGTGTTGCCTTAAAGTCCTCAGACGCGATGTAGTCGCCTGTTAAAGCTGATAAGAAACCTTCATAGATAAAGACAAGACCTTGACCACCAGAATCCACTACGCCAACTTCCTTCAAGACAGGAAGCATTTCTGGGGTTTTAGCCAAGGCGCGTTTGGCACCATCAACGGCTGCACGCATAACTTCAACCGCATCATCTGTTTCTTCAGATTTTTTAAGAGCGGCAGTTGCAGCACCACGAGAAACTGTCAAAATCGTTCCTTCAACAGGTTTCATAACGGCTTTGTAAGCCACTTCAACACCAGATTGGAAGGCGTGTGCTAGGTCTTGACCAGTTAACTCTTCTTTATCTTTAATCGCTTGTCCGAAACCACGGAACAATTGTGATGTGATAACGCCAGAGTTCCCACGCGCACCCATCAAAAGCCCTTTAGATAAAATCTGTCCGACTTCTCCAACGGTAGTTGCTGGTTTATCTGCAACTTCTTTGGCACCATTTTCAATCGTCATTCCCATGTTTGTCCCTGTGTCCCCGTCTGGAACAGGAAAAACATTGAGAGAGTTTACATATTCTACTTGATTTCCAAGACGTGTGCTAGCAGCTTGAACCATCTCTTGGAATAAACTGGTTGTAATATTTGACACTAATCTTCTCCTGCAACTTTAATATTTTGTACGTAAACATTCACCGTATCTGCTGAAAGCCCCAATTGGTTTTCAAGGTTAAACTTAACTCGTTCTTGAATGTTCTTTGATACTTCAGAAATTTTGACACCATAAGACATCACGGTATAGACATCTACTGAAATACCACTGTCTGTTGATTTGACAACAACACCTTTTGCGTAGTTTTCCTTGCGTAGAAGTGCTTGAAAATTATCTTTAAGGGCACTTTTACTTGCCATACCAACAACACCAAAAATTTCTGTTGCGGAACCACCAACGACCGTTGCAATCACATCGTCGGATAACTCAATTTGACCATCTTTTGTATTAATTTTCACAGTCATATTCACTACCTCAAAAGTTTTTATCAGTTTATTCTACCATATATCAGCCGTCTTGTAAAAAATAAGCAAGAATAATTAGGGATAAAAAGCGAGAAAATCCCTTTTTGCCACATTTAAGCCTTTTCAGCGTCAAATAGCGACTCAATTTCTCGCTTATAAAAAAAGAGGACAAACACCAAGCGATGTTTGTCTATACTGTTTCATTTATACGCTTATACGCGTTCTACTTTACCAGATTTAAGCGCACGTGCTGAAGCCCAAACTTTTTTAGGTTTTCCATCAACAAGAATAGTTACTTTTTGAAGATTTGGTTTAACTGCACGTTTTGTTTTACGCATTGAGTGAGAGCGATTGTTTCCTGATACAGTTTTACGCCCTGTAAAATAACAAACCTTAGCCATATTATCTGCTTCCTCCTACTTAGATTATAGGTGCTTTACACCACATACCATAAAATTATAACATATCTGGACTCATTTCGCAACTATTTTAGACAATAAAATCTATTTTTAAGCGTTTCTACCCATGAGAAAACCCATAGAAAATCTTCTATGGATTTGTCTAACTGTTATCATGATTAGCATTTCCATGCCGATTACAGGGATCGAACCTGCGACCTACGCGTTACGAATGCGTTGCTCTACCAACTGAGCTAAATCGGCTAACGTGGAAATTATATCACTTTGATGACATTTGTCAACACTTTTTAACCTTTTCTGACAAACAAAAAAAGAAAGAGTTATAAAACTCCTTCTTTCTTTAAAACTCAATCACTAATTAAGCTTTGTTTGCTGAACATAGTTGATTTATTCGCCATACTTCCCATTACACCATAAAATGCTATATTTAAGATTTTAAACAACCACATTAATAGGAAGAGAACTTCATTATTCCTCTTAGTACTATAAAAAGTGTGTCTAATTTGAGGCAAAATATTAAATTAAATTTGCCTCAAATCGTAAGACCTGGTTTGAACAACTTTTGTTTGACTAAATTTCAAAAGTCTTTAATATCAAACATTTCTACGCTTTTCTGAAAGTGTTATTTCAATCAATTTCAACTAATTTTATCTGAATGGTGTGAATTTTACCCCAAAATTACAAAGAATTGAGCTGATAAATACTAAAAGTTCACACCATTAGTTAAATTATTTTTTGTTACGTACGTTTTTCTTAGATGATAGACCTCCTAATTTATTTCTTATAACATTTGAACAAACCTCCGTTAGAGGTTCCCTTATTGCCTCCTTGTAATTAAATCCCAATAATTGCATAGTCTTTAAAGTATCCTTGTTAAGTAAAGCAACTAATTATTTCATTGAATCTTCTTTCCCATCTTCAACACTAGTAAATGAAGATAATAGAGAAATAACCCGTTCTAAAGTATTGTGCAAATACTCAATATCTTTATCATCAATATGTACTTTTTCATATTCTTCTTTATATGCCTGAGCAATTCTGATTGCCTGTTCTCGTTTCGAAAGCAACTCATTTACAATTTCATCATAAGTGTTTCGTAATTTATCGGCATTACGTTTTTCCTTTAATGATTGAATTTTACTACTCACTAGTGTTGTGGTTACTTTAAATGTTAGAGTTCCCAATGATTATCTCGGATTATGATTTAGAAATAAAGCAGTCCGGACTTCCCATATACATTTTCCCGTAATCAAGTTATTTCTTAAAAAATACGTAACTATAAAAAAGACTCGATGAAATATAATCATCAAGTCTTTTTCAAAAATGAAAAACTTATTATATATCGAAATATGTCGCATTAATAATAATTTGCAACAGTTTTTGATAATTCAGAGAGTTTTAACAGCTACCACGTTTTATAGTAATTTACTCTCGGTAACTAGCTCTTCGATAAACGTTCCCTTTATCTTCTTTTTTAGAACTACTTTAGCTAATTTAGGGATTCTTAAATTAGCCTCATCAATGGTTTTTTTATCTCCCATATAGTAGATGGCTTTAAGTGGTTCTCGAATATCATAAATAGAGCCATAAACTTCAGGAACAGCGCGTTCAACTTCAAGTAAAGTATAGACAAATTCCATGGCTGTCCTAATTGAATATTCGGTAGTAAACACGGTGTCATTACTAGGTGACTCTGCAAAATTACCAATAAAGGCTAAATTAACAGACCCTTTAGGAACAATATCTGGCCTATCACCCGCAACGCGGGGCATAAAGTATGATGTAATAAATGGCATAAATACCGGAACGGTATTTATATTGTTTTGGTTAGACAATTGTTTGATTTTGGACTCAGGGACCCCAAGGTGATAAAGGAGTTCTTGCGTAATTTCTTCCCCAGAACTTTCTACAATGGTCTTATCAACAAAATTTCCTTTGGTATCTGAATATAGTCCATATATCCATACAATTGTTTCATTTTCCTTTTGTTCTTTGAAATGTGGCTGTCTGTGAACAGCAAAACTCATCAACCAGTTCGAATCGGTTATGGTAATGATTCCACCACTATTGATTTTGTGATCATGCAAATCACGATTGGTTAGACGTTCAATGTAGGGGTCAATTTCTGGTGATTTTATAGTGGCTGTCGCTGACACGAACCAACTTTTTTCAGGTAGGTTATCATAGAATACTTCTGGATGACCGAAATCATTAGATTGTTCTGCCAGATTCTTCCACAGTGACCAACTACCACCCAACTCTTTTGATATAGGAGCGGGTTTATCATGGCTCCCATATGTTGAACTTTCTGTAATAGAACCATTTGTAACGAATACAAAATCATCACGTGATAGGCTAACATCATCACCATCCTGGATCACGAGTTTTTTGGCAATTTTTTCGTCATTTTCAAAATCTACCACAACATTATTAACTTGTGTATCATAGATGAATTCGACATTATATGACTCTAAATACTTTATAATTGGTAGAACCATAGACTCATACTGATTGTACCTATTGAACTTTAGGGCGCTAAAATCAGGTAGTCCATCAATATGATGAATAAATCGCATCGTGTATCGACGCATCTCAACTGCAGAATGCCACTTTTCAAAAGCAAACATAGTTGCCCAGTACATTCAAAAGTTACTTTCAAAGAACTCATTTGAGAAAAATTCCTCAATAGTCGTCTTACCCAGTTTTGACTCAGGGGTTAAAACTAAATCTATTAATTCTTTAGGTTTTTCGTCCAAAGTATACAGGCCATCCGTTGGGACGCGTTGTCCCCGGTTATAAATTAGGCGAGTATTAGATGAATTTGGATCATCTTTATCTAGCCAATAAAATTCATCTAAGTAAGAGGCATCTTCAATTTCTAAAGAAGGAATTGATCGATACATGTCCCACATAGTTTCAAAATGATTTTCCATTTCTCGACCACCACGTGTCACAAAGCCGATATTGGCACGCTTTTCTCCATCTAACGATCCACCCGGAGTAGGCAATTCCTCATATATATGAATTTTTTCCCCGGACATTTGTCCATCACGCACCAAGAAAATAGCGGTCGCCAATCCGGCCAGCCCTCCTCCAATAATATACGCTGATTTTTGATCCACATTTTTGGGCTTTCTTGGACGTGCAAAAGCTTCATAATTTCCGTTACTGTAATACACAAATGGGCCTCCTTTGTATAGACACTAAATAAACATCCTTCTTAACTTGATTATAGGCTTTTCATTACTTCTTGTAAAGAAAACCCTTTCGAAACTATTAGACAAATCAACACATTTGTCTATTGTACTAAAGGCAAATAATTAGACACAAAATGAGTTATATTTTTGGTTCTGTTGCAAAGTTTTAAATCTACTATCAAATAAGGTAGAATAAATGAAGAGTATTTACAAAACTGTTCAAAAAATAACAAGAATCGTATCAGAAATATACTTGTAAATATATGCAATCGATTGCAAAACGATTAACAGATTTCATTCTATTTTTTTGTAAGCGTGATCATTTTATTTGACTTATCATTTTTATTAACCTATACTATATATATATTAATTTTATATTAATCTTATGATTGTTAAGATTAATATAAAAAATATTTTAGCTAAAATATAACTCTTTAGATTATTTGATTTTCCAAATAATCTAATTTTCCACAATTTAGAAAGGGGAAGACATTATGCTTTGGGCTATTATCGTAGGAGGACTTATCGGTCTTATTGCAGGTGGAATCACTAAAAAGGGAGATTCCATGGGAATAATCGCTAATATCTTTGCAGGTTTAGTCGGTTCATCTGTTGGACAATTACTTTTCGGTGCATGGGGACCTAGTCTAGCTGGAATGGCATTAATTCCATCAATCTTAGGAGCGGTTATTGTTGTTTCAGTAGTATCATTTTTCCTAGGGAAAAAAGATTGAACTTGAACCTTTCTTGACAGGAATAGATTCAAATTCTATTGATGAAAGGATTCAATATGTCAAAAAACAAAAAAATATTTTACCTTATTTTATGTATTTTAATCTTGACGATTTTGATTCCTATTTTGCTAGATTATCATAAAGTCAGCGGCTTAGGACTGCATTTAGTTGGTTGGAATAAAAATTCCTTTTTAGAATTTTATCTTTCAAGATATATTTTCTGGGGTGCTCTAGTACTTTCAGCTGTAGTGTTGTTTTTAATGCTTGTTACACTCTTTTATCCTAAACAATATTTAGAGATTCAGTTACCTGATGCCGATGGGAACCTAAAATTAAAAAATTCAGCTATTGAAGGATTTGTACGTTGTGTGGTTGCTAATCACAATTTTATAAAGGATCCTACTATTAAGGTAAACTGTCGTAAGAATAAATGTTTAGTTCATGTAGAAGGACAAATGCTTCCATCAGACAACATTATTAAACGAACTCAAATAATTAAAGATGAGATAGCTGATGGATTGAAACAGTTTTTTGGAATGAATCATCGTGTAAAACTGTATATTTCTGTAAAAGAATACAAGCCTAAACCACCACGTAAAAAAACTGTTAGTCGTGTAGAGTAAGGAAGTAAAAAAATGGAATGGTTTAAAAAATACCAATATCTATTTCTTTCCGGATTGGCAGGTGCTATCTTAGCGTGCTTCATCCTATCCTATGGTTTTTTTAAGACTTTATTTGTCTTGATTTGCGCCACTCTAGGAGTTGGAATTGGATATTATATTCAACAAAAACAATTATTTAAATAGTAAAGGTGATTTATATGTCAAATGTAGAACAAAAAGTAAAAGAAGTAAAAGGCGAATTGACCTATGAAGATAAAGTCATTCAAAAAATTATTGGTCTTTCTTTAGAAAATGTTCCAGGTTTACTGGATATTGATGGCGGCTTTTTCTCAAACCTAACTGGAAAACTTATCAATACTGATAACGTTGCAAGCGGAGTCAATGTTGAAGTTGGTAAAAAGCAAGTTGCTGTGGATTTGAAAGTAGTTGTCGAATATCAAAAGAATGTTCCTGAATTATACAAGAAAATCAAAGAGATTGTTGTTTCAGAAATTTCTAATATGACTAATTTGGAAGTGATTGAAGTTAATGTAGATGTTGTTGATATCAAGACTAAAGAGCAACATGAAGCAGACTCAGTAAGCCTGCAAGATCGAGCAACTGGAGTTGTTGAATCAACAAGTAAATTTACTTCCGATAAGTTTGAAAGCGCAAAAGAGGGATTGAGTGATGGCCTCTCGGCTGCAAAGGAAAAAGTTAAAGGAGTTGCCGAAGATACTAAAGAGACTGCTAAAGCAGAACCAAGAGTTCACTAAATTCTTTTATGCCTAAAAAAGTTTAAAAACGTTCATTTTCAATAATCTAATTTCCCAATGGAGGGTAACACTATGTCAGTAGAAGAAAAACTTAATCAAGCTAAAGGTGCTATTAAAGAAGGTGTCGGAAAAGTAACTGATGATAAAAAAACCGAAAAAGAAGGAGCTGCTGAAAAAGGCGTTTCAAAAGTTAAAGAAGTTGCCAAAGATGCCAAAGATGCTGTTGAAGGAGCAATTGAAGGCGTTAAAAATATGGTTAAAAAGGACGATAAATAATTCTAAAATCGGTTGATTTTTTACTTAAAACATGGGATTACTCTACAAGAAATTTAAGGTTGTTGTAGTCCTAACTACTCACTTTTAAAACAACACCAAAAACTATGACAAATCCCTAACATTACAATATTAATCAGGTAAAAATCAGCTTTCTTTAGATTACTTTGAGATCCTTTCTAACCTCATATGTATATTCCTTCTGATGGCAATAGCGCTCTAAAATCTGTAGTTTTGTTTAAACTATAGAAGCTAGAGTGCTTTTTATATTATTTTTAAAAAAACAAAAGTACAGATTTTACTGTACCTCAGAATGAGGTTAAGTAAGCATTCAATACAAATCAATACATAAGAAAAGCGCTAATTTCAAGCGTTTTTTCTTTTTGCTAAATGCAGTATATTGCTATATTTCAGTTTAAACTCTACCTTTTTATCGTAAAATCTGATTGGACACGGTTTGATTCCAAATAATTTATAAATAGCTTTATATCAACCTTTAGCAGGCTTGAACAACTTATTCATAAAAAATAAATAGGTCTGATTGAATGATATCTTTCATTTTTCTGTCAATTAAGCAAATTAAACTGACCAAATAAATTGTTGATATATAAAAAATTAAGTAAGTGTATTACAAAGATAGTCTTCTTTATTTATAATGCTATAATAAATCCATTAGCTTATTTATATAGAGGTATCGTTATTGATCAACCCAGAATTTTACAAAACACTTGCAAAAATACTCTGTGGAGATGAAACAGAATTATTTACCTATAAAACTGGACCACAGTTAGTAGACTTTTTTAATAGCTATTTTGGTTTAGTGATGTTTACCGTCAAGGGTTCCCAACAAGATGGATTTATGTAAATGATAAATGACTAAGTTTCTCTGAAACTGGTAAACTTGATTTTTTTCAGCATTATATTGAGCAAACAATATCTTTTAACAGAACGTCAAAAAGGTGAAGTTGATTCTTTAGAATACCAACAAAAGGTTTTAACGGAATTAATAAAGTCTGCTCAATTTATTCATTGTATTTGTCAAAAAAAGACAATGAATTTTTCTTAGTAGAAACCAATCAAGATTTAGTAGAAATCGGATGTTCTGGTATAGTAAATTTGTAACACTCTTACCTAATAAGTTAAAATATTCATTAGAATAGGAGACATAACATGAAACACTATCCAGACGAAACACGACAAAAAATTGTTCGACTGCACATTCAAGACGGATGAACATTAAAAAGCTTAGATGCTGAACATAGTTGGTTTTTTTGCCATACTTCCCATTACACCGTAAAATGCTATATTTAACATTTTAAACAACCATATTAATAAGAAGAGAACTTCATTATTCCTCTTGATTCTATAAAAAGTGTGGCTAATTTGAGGCAAAATATTAAATTAAATCTGCCACAAATCGTAAGACCTAATTTGGACAGTATTTTCGTTTGTATTTGTTTTGCGTGACGAATTATTTTTTACTGAATTGTTCTCTTTATGTATCTTAAGCAACTGAATCAACTCTTCAACATTTTCCTTAATTACTTTATAAGCTAAAATAAGCTCTTCATTATTATCGTTGATCGTTGCATTAGATGGTGCTAATTCAAAAAATAAAGTACCTCCACCTACAAAAGGTTCATAGTACTTATTAAATTTATCAGGTAAAATTCCAAGTATTTGTGGTAACAACTGGCGTTTTCCACCAACCCATTTTGTAAAAGGCTTCATACTATATTTCCACTCCATTAATGCATTTTTTATCTATGCTACCCTCTATTGTACCATAATACTTCTAACATTGTTCCAATCGCTGTCGGAGCGAATACTTACCGTAACTGAAAGAAATGATGGTGGGATATATGGTGGAAACCTTTTCTCAAGAAACATCAAAAAAAACCTTGGTGGAAACCAAGAAATGTTTGATACATGATATATCGCTAATAATTAACGTTTAGAGAATTGTAAAACTTTACGATTTCTCTTAAGATCTGGTTTGAAAATTTTATATTTAGATTTATTTCAAAAACCTTTAATATCAATGTTTTTATAACTTTCTATGAACAAAATTTTCATATGGTTTTAATCAAGTTGTTCTGAGTAGTGTGAACTTTTATTGAAACTTTTGCAAATAACTAAAACCTTATTTGGATTGTTAATGAAAATTTTTGCTCTCCATTGTGAACAGTTATTAACCCCGCACCAGTTCAACTGCTAGATGGACTATCAAATTTTGTATTCCTAAACAAGTAATTCCGTAGTTTATTTCTATCATAAATATGATAGCAGAGGACTTCACCATCATCTTTTACAACAATATATCCTCCATTAGCATCTTCCAATCCTGTCCATTTTGTATTCGGCTCCATCCCAAGTGCAACAGCTACTAATAGGTCTTTAACTTTATGAATTATTATTTCCTTATCTTCAGAAAATTCATCGCAATACTTATCCACTACGTCAGAAATTGACTTTCCTTCTACAAAATAAGATTCTAAAAATAAATTACCTAAAATTTCTGGCATTCTATAATCTACCGTCTGCAAATTTCTATTAAATGTTTCATTTATCATACTATCAAAATCTAAAAGAACTCCTTTATCTTTGATATATTCGACACGATCCTTGATTTTTGTTCTAGTACTAATATTATGTAAAAATTCAACTTTATATGTGGAAAGAGGTCTCGATAACTTATATTGGACTTTTGTCGCACCGCTTGCGTTAAGTAGTGTAGGCTTATTTTCAATATAAGATTTAATTGAGAATCCAATTATAGGCTCAGCATCAGTGAAGTCATCATGTATTTTAAATATGATATCTTTTTTACTATCATTACTTGCTTTTATTTTTGTTATCTTTATTTTTTGTAAGAATAGTTCAATTTCTGGAATTTCAAAAGTTCCTTTACCAGATTTAATAGATTCAAGAACAATTTGAGAAAAGAATTCAAATTCCTCATATGGAATTTCTATACATTCTAGGTTATTTACTAATAACAAGACTTTATTAGTAAACTCAATTCTCTTATATTCCTTATTTATGGCACCTTCTTGCTTTATAGCACTTAAAATTACATAAAAGCTCTTTTCAACTTTTTCTAAATTTTCGTCAGTTGAAATTCTACAAGAAGAAATTGAATTAAATCATCATCATATAGAATTCAATCCAGACTATAAAGATAATGGATGGATTTTCACATCTAAGAGCATCCATAAACCTGATTACAATGGAACTCCTCTTCATTACAGTGTCTTAAACAACTTCCTCAACTCTTCAGAAAATGGTAAACTAAACCGCAAGGGAAAGCCGAGACGAGCAGGCATCGATATTGACGATAAGCTTAGTTTCAAAAAACATATTACAACTCATATCTTCCGACACACGCATATCAGCTTTTTAGCTGAACAAGGAGTACCCTTGGAGGCCATTCAAGATCGTGTTGGACACACAAGGGGGAGTCGAGTAACACAAATCTATTTACACGTTACACAGAAGACTAAGAACACAATCACTCCAATGATTGATCAATTGACAAAATAAACATAATTGCGCTACTTCTATAATCAAAACGAACTGAAATTTAGAAATCGGGGGCAAAATGGGGGCAAAACATAAGAAAAAGGCTTGTCCATATTGGACAAACCCTTTATTTTCAAGCTTATATAATCTAATTAAGCTTTGTTTGCTGAACCGAATACGTCGATACGTTCTTCAACAGCTTCTGTAATAGCTTCGAAACCTGGTTTCAAGAATTTACGTGGGTCGAAAAGTTTTTTCTTATCGTATTCTGCTTCATTTGCTTCGTAGTCAGCAACAAATTTACGAGTTGCTTTTGCAAATGCGATTTGGCATTCAGTGTTAACGTTAACTTTAGCAACACCAAGTTTGATAGCATCTTTGATTTGGTCATCAGGAATACCAGATCCACCGTGCAATACAATTGGGAAACCAGGAATCGCAGCAGTTAATTTTTCAAGGTGATCAAGGTGAAGACCTTTCCAGTTTTCTGGGTATGGTCCGTGGATGTTACCGATACCTGCAGCCAAGAAGTCGATACCAGTTTCAACCATAGCTTTAGCGTCTTCGATTGGAGCAAGTTCACCGTCACCGATGATACCATCTTCTTCACCACCGATAGTACCAACTTCAGCTTCAACTGAGATACCTTTAGCGTGTGCTTTAGCTACAACTTCTTTAGCTTTTTCAAGGTTTTCTTCTATTGGAAGGTGTGAACCGTCAAACATAACTGAAGTGTAACCAACTTCGATACATTCCAAAGCATCGTCAAAGTGACCGTGGTCAAGGTGAATAGCAACTGGTACAGTGATACCCATTGATTCTACAAGATTTTCGATAAGTGTTTTACAAAGTTTGTAACCACCCATGTATTTAGCAGCACCCATAGAAGTTTGGATAAGGATTGGAGCTTGTTTAGCTTCTGCTGCACGTAGGATTGCTTGAGTCCATTCAAGGTTGTTTGTGTTAAAACCACCAACTGCGTAACCATTGTCACGAGCTGCTTGGACAAATTTTTCTGCTGAAACGATTGCCATTATATAGGCCTCCTATTTATTTTTTGGGATATTCCCCATTTACAAGTACATTTTATCACAAATTAATTCAGATTGCTAGTATTACTTACGAATTGGAGAGTTTTTTCACAAATCACAGTTTTGAAACCCATAAAATACAAAAAAAGAGAGAATACCAAGATTCTCTCTTTTCATACGTGTTTTTACTCTGCGGAAAGAGGGACTTGAACCCTCACGATCTAAAGCGATCACAGGATCCTTAGTCCTGCGCGTCTGCCAATTCCGCCATTCCCGCTGTTCCTTAACAACATATTATATTATATCAGCTACCCAAGAAGATGTCAATAACTTTTTTCATATTTTTTCAAAAATTGTGCTATTTTTTCCATGGGAAAGTTCTAAAATGAAGTTAGCCACCTAAGGGTATCAAAAAACATCTCAGAGAGATATAATTGTAATCAC